>NZ_LWEY01000015.1:0-821 GCF_001634935.1 Oleiphilus sp. HI0043
AACATTCCCGGGCCACCACCATAAGGTCTATCATCGACCGTACGGTGCTTATCATGGGTGAACTCTCGAGGATTCCAATAATCCAGAGCTATTAGCCCTTTCTTTACTGCCCGCCCAACGACACCATGATCTTCTAGAGAGCGAAACATTTCAGGAAAAAGCGTAACCAGTCCAAAATGCATACATTCACATCTCTAAGCCAGTCACACCACATTGACCAGCAAGTTTCTATCTTTGCACCACTTAAAGAACCAATCCCTTATGCCAGAACTGATTTACAGAACTGATTAAGTAGTGCCTATATAAAAACGCCCCGCAAGTACCGCAATCAGCGCTTTACAAACTAAAACTCCGGATCCCAATCAACTTCAATGGATCCTGCTTCCAGATCTACCGCCAAGACAACCTGATCTGGCAAGTAAGGAATTAATCGCTCCCTACCGTCCAAGCTATCCTTACACTTTTTTACTACCAAAACATCGTTAGATCCGGTTTCAATCAAATGATCAACACGACCAAGTAAAACCTTCTCTTCTACATCAGACCCTGAAGCAAATACTTTCAGACCTTGAAGCTGATGCCAGTAGTAATCACCGCTAGGCAGTTCCGGCAATTCTTCTCGAGGTACAGAAATCAACGAACCACAATACTGCTTAGCCTCATCGCGATCATGACACCCCTTTAACTGGGCGACCAGACCATTGCCATGAGCTTTGCAGCTAAGCACGGTTACCGATCCGTTCTTGCTGCCACCTTCGAGAGTCCAATTTTTATATTGGCAAATATTTTCTTTAGGCTGAGTATAGGAAAACACCTTCACC
>NZ_LWEY01000016.1:0-522 GCF_001634935.1 Oleiphilus sp. HI0043
AATAGCTGATACCAAAATTAGCAGAAAAGCTTACATTGCTTTCCTTAAGTTCATAGCTACGGCTTTTAATGAGTTGACTCAGTCGCTCAGCGACTTGCTTGGCATCTTGTGCGTTGCTCTCTGGCAAGATGATGACAAATTCATCGCCACCTATACGGGCAATGATGTCAGCATCTCTAATATCATTTTTTACTAGCTGGGCGATAAACTCCAGGCTGCGGTTGCCTGCATCTAGTCCCTGTTCGGTATTAATCTGGCTAAAGTGGTTGATATCAAAATGGATCAAGCTAATAGGGTGGCCATAGCGGTCGGCTTGCGAGAGTAGTTGCGATGCGTATTGTTGAACGAAGCGAAGATTTGCAATACCGGTTAAATTGTCAGTGAGCACGAACTTTTGCTGCTCGTTATAGGCATTTAGCATCTCATCAGAAAAGAACTTTACGGCGCTAACAACAATAAGAAAAACAATTAGCGCGTTTCCGATAAAAACTCCTTGTGCGATGGAGGGCGGAATGGGGGCCA
>NZ_LWEY01000017.1:0-588 GCF_001634935.1 Oleiphilus sp. HI0043
ACAGCGTTCCTGTTTTCAACCTTGCTGCCGACACCCGATATTACTTTAGGGTCGAGTCTTCAGATCTTTCTGATAATACCGTTACCAGTAATGTGCTTTCATTTAAAACCTTATTACCCGGTGTTGCGCCCGTTACACTAGAAATTGTAGCAGAGCCAGTCATAGAAAATGCCAGTACTGATTCGCTGACTGTTAGCTGGAAAACAAATCTTGATGCTGATAGCCGGTTAGTCTGTGAGGCTGAGCAAGCTGTTAGCGAGTTTGAGCAAGCAACAACATTCTCCAGCTCTTCGCAAATTGCACCCTACTTTGCTGCTGCGCCAACCCGGTCAATTGAAGAACAATACATCGTTTTACTAAAAGAGCCCGAAAACGCAACGCAGAGCTCAAGCAGAAATCGCAGCATATACTCCCCTTCACCGATCAGCCCGCAGTTTTTCGGGCTCTCTAAAAACCAATCTCCTGAGCAGCGTAAGGCATCAGTTCAGGCATTGGCTACTGATATATCTAACAAAGTCAAAGCGAAGGCGGTGCGCCAATACTCCAGTTCAGTTCCTGGTTTGTGCTAAAAATGAAAGCTGAAGAATT
>NZ_LWEY01000018.1:0-660 GCF_001634935.1 Oleiphilus sp. HI0043
AAAAAGTAAGACCAAGCGCAATAGCGATGACCGAAATAACAATTAAAGCCCACCAGCCAAAAGCTAGCGGCCACCAGGTGATATCCACGGGAGGGTGGATATCTTTTAGTTGGTCTAATGGCGATGATGGGTTCATGGTGTTATTGAGTCACTATCTGCTGTAATTGCGCAGAATTTCTTGGAGACAGTGGCTAGTTTCCTGATGTGTAGACAGATTTATTAATAAGGATTTAAAACGTTTGCTCATTTCTTCTAACTGGTTTTTGTGTTGAGTCGCCCAGGCGCTGTAGTCGGATCGAACTTGTGCCGAGTTTGAGTTGATGAGCAGAGTTTGTTGGCCATCAGATACAGGGTGTAAGCCTGGTGGAGGAAGCTCTTCCTCTAGAGGGTCATAGCTACGAATGAAGAGTAACTCATTGTGCCTACTAAGGGCCTTAAGTGCTTTTTCAGTTTCCTGATTAAAGTGTAAAAAGTCGCTGATGATAACGATAAGCGTACCTGGCTTTGCAAGTCTGACCGCTTCTATTAGTGCCTTATCAAGCGAGAAAGAAGGGGGAATTTTGCTATCTTCTATATTCAAGGCTTGGTTAAACTGACTAAGAAAATTAATGTATTGCATTACTGACTTGCGACTACGCGCTGGCTTTACTTCGTGATGTG
>NZ_LWEY01000019.1:0-918 GCF_001634935.1 Oleiphilus sp. HI0043
AGTTTTACGTTCCTGATGATCACTTACATATTGGGCGTCTAGTCGACCCGGCATCGAAAAGTCTACTTGAATCGTTCCACACTGCCATACTCGGCCTAAACAATCCTTCAAAGAGAATTCAATCTTAGGGCCGTAAAACGCTCCCTCACCAGGCAATAAATCCCACTTCAAGCCTTTAGCGTCCAGAGATTCTGCTAAGGCTGCTTCGGACTTATCCCAAACCTCATCTGAACCAACGCGTTTCTCTGGTCGCGTAGATAGCTTGTAAAGAATCTCGCTAAAGCCAAAATCTTGATAAACTTCGTGCAACATATCGATAAAGGAAGATACTTCTTCCTGAATCTGCTCTTCAGCACAGAAAATATGCGCATCATCCTGAACAAAACCACGCACTCGCATAATACCGTGCAAAGCGCCAGATGCTTCATTTCTATGGCAAGAACCAAACTCGGCAAGACGTAAGGGCAACTCCTTATAACTCTTCAAGCCTTGATTAAATACCTGAACGTGGCATGGGCAGTTCATCGGCTTGATTGCAAAGTCTGCGTTCTCTGAGTGAGTAGTAAACATCTGCTCACTAAATTTATCCCAGTGGCCCGACTTCTCCCATAGCGTACGCTCAACCACTTGAGGCGTCTTAATTTCTTTATAACCATACTTGCGCTGCTTGGTACGCATGTAGTTTTCGATAGTCTGGTAGATACTCCACCCCTTGTCATGCCAGAAGACCATACCTGGCGCCTCATCCTGCATGTGGAATAAGTCTAACTTCTTACCTATTTTACGATGGTCTCGCTTTTCGGCTTCTTGTAAGCGATTCAAATATTGCTTTAGCTGCTTCTTATCTGCCCAAGCTGTACCGTAGATACGCTGCAACATTTTGTTGTCAGAATCGCCACGCCAGTACGCGCCAGAAAT
>NZ_LWEY01000020.1:0-2413 GCF_001634935.1 Oleiphilus sp. HI0043
CTATCCCGATAGTATATTAAATATTGATCAATATTAATAATTCATGTTAAAAATATTATCCAGTATTTAAAAGAGGTGTTCACTGTGGGTAAGAAACGTTATAAGACAACTAGGCAAGGCCTGAACCGACGCAGCATCCTAAAAAATGGGTTGGGGGCTCTCGGCGCAGTCGCCCTAACTGCCGGGGGGAATAGCGTCAATGCTACAGCTAGCAAAGATTCCACGGATAGAGAAATCGACAAGTATGACTATGATGTCATTGTTATTGGTGGTGGCTTTGCCGGGGTTACCGCTGCCCGTGAGCTCAGGCAAGCTGGGCTATCAGTACTAATATTAGAAGCTCGTAATCGCCTTGGTGGGCGTACCTTTACCGTAAAGCGTGATGGTAAGTTGTTTGAGCTCGGTGGCGCCTGGGTGCACTCCACGCAACCTAATGTTTTCGCTGAAATTAATCGCTACGACTTGCAATTAGTGGATTCTACTCCAAGCACGATTCCCGACTTACTGTGGTGGGATGGTGATGAGGCGCGGGATGCTGGCATGAGCGGCATCGCACCACTGATTAGGATGGCTGCCTGTGGGAATGGGGCACCAGAAGGTGAACCATCGCCACCTATGGTCACCTATCAAGGCTTTGCCATTGCCAATGAGCAAATGCACCAATTTCATGATGGTGCCGCTCACTCCTTTCCATTGCCCTATGATCCTTTTAGTACAGATAATTGGCAAGGCGCCGACACTCTATCGGTTCGCGATCGCCTTAATCAGATGGACCTCTCTCCTTCTTTCTCACCCATCATCGAAGGACTCTTGGGCGCTTCCGTTCATGGAGACTTTGATCAAGCTAGCTACGTAGAAATGCAACGATGGTGGTCTCTCGTTGGCAGTGATATCACTCGTTACAGTGATAGCGTCTCTCGCTATAGCTTTAAACATGGTACGCAAAGTTTAATCAATGCCATGCTGGATGATGGTCGCCCTGACGTGGAATTGGGTACGCCAGTGAAGGAAGTTCATGATCTTGGGGATCACGTAAAAATAATCACCAGCACAGGCAAAACATTTACCTGCCGGTCCACGATTAGCGCAGTCCCCATGAACGTACTATCCAAGATTCAATTTTCGCCTGCGCTACTATCACAAAAGGTGAGAGCGTCCGAGGAAGGTCATGCCGGCTCTGGAATGAAGTTCTACATTCGCATCCGACAGAATATAAAGCCCATCTTAATGTTGGCCTCGGAGCAAGACCCTATAAGCACCATTATGACCATGGCCAGCCCTAACGAAGGCACTAATCTCGTGGCTTTTTCCACTGATCCGTCACAAATTGACCCCAACAACCACGCGCAAGTCCAAAAATTATTGCGCCGCTTTCTACCGGATGTTGATGTGGTGGATACCCTACACTATGACTGGCACCTGGACCCTTACTCAAAGGGTACTTGGTGCGTTCTGAAAAAAGGTCAATTGACGAATTCGATTACTGCATTACGCGAACCCCAAGGGCGAATATATTTTGCCGGTGGCGATATTGACTTAGGCTGGCGCGGATTTATCGACGGCGCTATTGCGACGGGTAACCAAGTTGGCCAAAAAGTGGCTCGTCTACTAAACGCACGCACGACCCCAATTTATAAAACAGAAAAAATGGCAGCCGGCGCTCACATAGACACAACCCTTAATCAATGCACCGTGTGTCACAGTACAGACGCATCCGGAAAAGCAAGTGTTGGTCCCAATCTTAGAGGTAAATACGGACAACCCGCCGCTTCGGCTAGCAATTTTAACTACTCGTCGGGTTTATCTGAGAGCAATCTCACTTGGAACGAAGCCAATCTGGATCGTTTCTTGGAAGACCCCGCCGGAACAGTGCCTGGTACCACTATGGGCTTTGGGGGGATAAAAGACCCCAACGAAAGGAACGCCATCATTGAAGCCCTCCGTGCACTTAAATAGGCAAGAAAAACCATTGGTAGCACCATCCTAACAAACCAGCGTAATGTGGATAGGAAATGAATATGAAAATGTACCCGATTTTAGCGTATCTATGTGCTCTATTGATATCGGACGTAGTGAGTGCAAGTGACATTAATAATGACAGAGACAACGAAGAAATTTATCGAAAACTACTAAAAATCGAATACAACAATCGTGTATTTGCTTATCTTTCAACTCAAATCATCGCAAAAAACCGAGAGGGTTCTCCAATGGGGGAGTTTTATCAAGCGTATTATCGGTTGGAGGTGTTGAACAAAAGCCTCTATGAGAATATGGAAAAGAAACTTAACTTTGAATACCAGCCCAATCTGTTTACTCGTACTCGTGGAAAGTTAACCGGGTATATCTCCTCTGTTCTGCCTGTTACAGCAGGTATGCTTGTATCTATCATTCAACCATACGTGGAAAAGCTTAC
>NZ_LWEY01000021.1:0-1502 GCF_001634935.1 Oleiphilus sp. HI0043
AACTTTAACCCTCCAGTCTACTTTGGGCAGCATGTTGTACGTAAGGGAGATACCTTATATGCCATCGCATGGCGCTATGGCCGTGAGATGAAGGAGTTGGCGAGAGAGAATGGAATAAAGTCGCCCTATGTGATTGTGCCGGGGCAAAAAATAAATTTAGAACGTCGCAAAAACTCACAGAAATCGAACTTGAAAATATCAAAATCAGGGTCTAAGAGAAGAGGGAATGTAACAGAACGTAAAGAAACTATGCAGAATGGTAAAAACGTAACAAGAGATAAAAAAACCAAGCACATCAAGAACATAAATTGGCAGTGGCCTCATCTTGGCCCGATACTTGCCATGTATTCTATAAAAGGTTCTGTAGGAACTTCCCGTTCAAGTGGAATGAGCAAAGGGAAGTCTGCGGGTACGACTCTCAATAAGGGGGTCGATATTACCGGCAATTTGGGTTCGCCAATATATGCGGCCGCTGATGGAGAAGTAGTTTATGCAGGCAATGGCTTGTTAGGCTACGGAAACTTGGTAATTATAAATCATAATGAAACTTACCTCAGCGCTTATGCACATAACCAGCGGATACTAGTTAAAGAAGGACAAAAAATAATAAAAGGTCGCAAGATCGCAGAGATGGGGAGCTCTGACTCAAAACAGGTAATGCTTCATTTTGAAATTCGGCGCAATGGTGAGCCGGTTGACCCAATGAAATATCTGCCTGCGAGATAAAACTATCCTAAAAGGGAAAAATGCCAGTTGCGAGGCTGGTAGCGTATTTATTTAAACAGCTAGGTTGCATCATCAAGGATCTTGATGAGCAAACAATAAAAAGCGAGGCAAGACAGATGTCAGCAGAAAGAGAAGCGTACTTTGACGATGTAGTAGAAATTGATGGCGTTGAATCAGAAGAGACAACGACTGAAAGTTGGGGTTTTGAGGAAGAGGCTGAGACAGTCGTCACTCCGATAACCGCGAAAAAGAAAGCTAAGAAGACAGGCATAGACGGTCGCTCATCAGAAAGTCAGTCATACCGTCAGCTTGATGCGACACAAATGTACTTGAATGAAATCGGATTTTCTCCGCTTTTATCCCCAGAAGAAGAAGTTTATTTTGCTCGCTTGGCGCAGAAAGGTGATGCGGCCGGGCGTAAGAGAATGATTGAAAGTAACTTGCGACTCGTTGTAAAGATCGCACGTCGCTATGTTAATCGTGGTTTGACTCTACTTGACCTGATTGAAGAGGGTAATTTAGGCCTAATTCGCGCAGTTGAGAAATTTGACCCAGAACGTGGTTTCCGCTTCTCTACTTATGCAACATGGTGGATTCGCCAAACTATTGAGCGCGCAATCATGAATCAGACGCGTACAATTCGTCTGCCTATTCACGTAGTAAAAGAGCTGAATTTATATCTGCGTGCTGCACGTGAGTTGACTCAAAAACTTGATCACGAGCCATCGCCAGAAGAAATTGCAGATTTGCTTGATAAGCCTGTTGCTGATGTTAAG
>NZ_LWEY01000022.1:0-951 GCF_001634935.1 Oleiphilus sp. HI0043
AAAAAAGAAAAATACTCCTGATTACTCACCTGCCCCATGCCTGATAGGATATAAATCTGTCCGATTGCCTTGTCTGAGTTCAGTGCCAAATAACAGCCCTCAACCAAGTCATCAATATACACTGGGCCGAACATACCTTCTTTCGGGGCGATGAATTTCTTTTGCTTCATCATGTCAATTGGCGTCACGGTCCAGGGTCGGGAGCCCGGACCGTAAACATCTGCAGGGCGGATAATGGTGGCATCCACTTTTCCTGCATTGTTGTAGTTCAGAACCAAATGTTCACTAGCCAGTTTGGAGTCTGAATATTTCTGACCGCAAGCCCTCAAGGCAGTATTTTCATCCATTGCTCCGGTGTGACTTAAGCCCAACGCGGCAACGGAGGAAAAGTGCAGAAAGCGCTTTTTGTTATCACACTTTGCCGCTTCATCTAATACAGTCTGCGTACCCAACACATTAACGCGCCAGGTTTCCTCTTCTGTTGCAGCATTAGAGACCACTGCAGCCGTGTGAATGAGGGTGTCACAACCAGCTAGCATGTCTCGCCATCTCTCTGGCTCAAATAAATCAGCTTGTATGATGTTTTGTTCCTGATTGGCACTTAGATCAATCCCACAGGTCTCGATACCTTTTTTATTTAGGCAACGCGCCAGACTTTGTGCGATAAAACCTTTTGCGCCGGTAATAAATACTTTCTTCATTGCGGCCTGCCTATTATTTTTGTTGTTTCAATACGTTTCTGACAATCGAATCAATATAGAAATTAACTAGCTTTACGGGAATCAGTCTGTTCATCCAATAGGTCATCCGGGCGAGCTTGCCTGGAATGATGTAAAAACGCTTCGATTCCAAGCCTTTCATAATATCGTCAATCGCATGCTCCAAGGTCAGTGCACCGGCTGTAAGTTTTAGCTTCAAGGTAACCGGGTGAATGGTTTTGTGTTCTTCATG
>NZ_LWEY01000023.1:0-1312 GCF_001634935.1 Oleiphilus sp. HI0043
AAAGACGCACTGAAGAAGATGGTCGCATTGCTAGAGCAGGAAGGTGTAGCCTACGATATAGGCTCATATCGCGATGCTCCTGATGGCCTACGAATCTGGTGTGCAGGTACGATCGAGAGCAGCGACGTTGACGCGCTTATGCCTTGGCTTGAGTGGGCCTATCATAGCTCGCAAGCTTAAGTAAAAGATAGGAGCTAGGCGCTTAATGCGCCTATACTGTTTTTGCTTATAGGGATATCTCGATCAATTGAATATTGCACTGTAACTGGTGCGCCAAGTGACGGGATTAAATATGGATATCAGCAGTTTAGTAACAGCCTTCATTATCATTTTTGCGATTTTTTATATCATTCGTATTTTCAATACCTTGGTAGCTTTAAAAAATCGCTATCAAAACTCTTTCTCTCAAATTGAAGTTCAGCTTAAGCGTCGTTATGACTTGATTCCTAATCTAGTCGAGACGGCTAAGGCTTATCTAACACATGAGCGTGAAACGCTGGAAGCGGTTATATCGGCTCGTAATCAAGCTCTGGCAGGCCTTAAAGCAGCATCCGCTAATCCTTCTAGTGCGGGAGCGTTGCAGGAACTTGCTAAAAGTGAAGGTTTATTACAAAGTGCTTTAGGAAGTCTAAATGTGGCTGTAGAGGCTTATCCGGAACTGAAGGCTAGTGATAACATGAGCCAGCTTTCTGAAGAGCTGACTAGCACCGAGAATCGTGTGTCCTTTGCGCGTCAGTCCTTTAATGATTCAGTTACTGAATATAATCAATATCGTCAAAGCTTCCCTCAAAACCTTTTTGCTACCAGCTTTAGTCACAGAGAAGACGCGACGCTTCTAGAGTTTGAAGACTCGGCACAAATTCAATCGGCTCCCAAAGTTTCATTCTAGACAATGAACTTCTATAAAGCGCAAGATGATGCCAGGAAACAAACCTTATGGTTGTTGGCATTGTTTACCATTGCTGTCGTCTTATTGGTTTTGCTTACAAACCTCTGTGTCGCGTTTTTCGTTTTATACAGTAACCCAGAGTATGCACTGGATGGAGTGAATCCGATTGCTGATGCAGGCGGGAACATTTTTCAGTGGTGCGAAAACCTGATCACCGCACTAGGTTGGAAAAAATTTACCTGGACGACGCTTCTCGTCGTAGGCGTCTTGGCGATGGCTATGCTGTTCAAATGGCTCTCTTTGCGAGACGGAGGAAGGGTTGTCGCTGAAGCTTTGGGCGGTCGACCTGTTCTGACAAACTCAAGCCAGGCTCAGGAAAAGCGCTTACTAAATGTTGTCGAGGAGATTGCTTTGGCCGCGGGT
>NZ_LWEY01000024.1:0-802 GCF_001634935.1 Oleiphilus sp. HI0043
AAAAGTTCTATTCAATCCAGTCTTCGACGGAGCCCAATTAAGCTTCGGTCTACTCACCAAGTATTACTTTATGGCAAAACGCTTGTCATTCTCTTACTTGCTTCGTTGCTCTGTGCTTGCGAAAAGCCCAGCACGATGGACAAAATCAATAAGCACAGCACATTACACATCATCACTCGCAACGCTCCAGCCGTTTATTATGAAGGCCGAGAGGGCCCCGCTGGCTTTGAATATGACCTTGCGAAAATGTTTGCCGAAGATGCGGGACTCAAACTGGATGTAAAAGTCGCGGCCACCCGCAGCCAGATTTTGTCAGCACTCGATAACGACTATACCAACATTGCGACCGCCAGCATGGTCGCCTCCGATACGCGCGCAGATCGATATAAATACTCCAGCTCTTACATGGAAACAACCCCCATCGTCGTCTATCGATACGGTAGTGTTAGACCGCGAGATATTAGCGATATTATTGACAAGCGTATCGCGGTAGTAAGTGACAGTTATCACGCAGAAGAATTAAACAACCTGCGTAATGAAAATCCCGACTTAATGAACGCCCTTCAATGGGAAGCTCTTGATGTTGAAACCATTGACCTGATGAAGATGGTACAAGACAAAGAAATTGATTACGCCATCATCACCTCAAACGAGCTAGATATTCACCAAGCTTATTACCCGCGAGTTAAAAAGGCCTTTGAAATTGGTGAAGCACAACAAATTAGCTGGTACTTTCCTGCCAGCACAGATCACACCTTAATTAACAAGGTAAACAACTTCTTATCCCGAATTGAAGAAGATG
>NZ_LWEY01000025.1:0-31193 GCF_001634935.1 Oleiphilus sp. HI0043
ACGATTTCTTGAGTTTAACTCCAAAATGCGAATCGATATTTCTGCACAACTGCTTCCAGATAACCAACAAACAATAGGCCCATGCTGCTACTCCGGCAGGAGTTCGATGACGCGGTTCATTCTAGATTCCAACGAACCGCCTAAGATTTCAAATGCAACGTTGCACTTCGTTAGCTCTTCTAAATACCAGCTGTGCTGCCAGAACCTGAAGTCTTCATCTTTTCTGGTGCCGTCTTGGACCAATGGAAAGTCTGGCTCACATAAAAATACATGATGGTATGGGCGTTCAGCGAAAGCGCTTATTATATTACAGCGCTGCTTAAAAAGTGCATGTGAATAGCAAAGCGTTGTAACAGGAGAAGTATCACAAAAGATATACCGTCTCGCCTGTCTCTGAGCGAGATCCTCTTTATGAGTCTGTGTAATGCAAATATCTATCAGATCTTCTGGCGTAAGGTCGCCATTTTTTTCTTCCCATAAATCTCTGCCGTATTCTTCAACCAGCGGCTCATTAAATTGTTCAGAGAGAAGCCGAGATAGCTTTGATTTACCTGTTGATTCAGCCCCTAGGAAAACAATCTTTTGGACGCTAAAGTCAGCTTGGACAGATTGATCGATTAGCCCATTGTCTTGGTTCCGAGTAGAACGCATAAGTGAGCCACTTACCGGATAAGTTTCCCTGTTGAGGTCGACACAAACATGCTCGACAGGAGAACCAAAACCAGTCGCTGGATCACTCAGAAATTGAGCGAAGCCATCCCCATATTCTTCACTCGTAAAGACTGCATCAACTTCCAAACCAAACTTGTATGAAAGAAGTCGATAGGTGAAATGCCGATGCATATGGTCAGCTTCACTATTGCTGGGCATTGGAAGATTCCAAGCGCTATGAGCTCGCCAAGACTCGACCGTGGCAGCATCAACACACAGAACGCTAGCGGATGGAAAAACTGATTTTATCCAATGCTCTCTTATCTTGGCAGAGCAGGATGGAAACTCAGGCCTTGAGTAGCTGATGACGACAACATCTTCACACTGATTAAATGCGTTTTGTATTAGATACTCGTGCCCTTTATGAAGAGGTGAAAATTTTCCAACGACTAATCCGCGCTTAAAGGGCTTTGTTGCCAAGTCTTTTCTCCCTTATTTTCACTCCTGTATATTTTTATCCACGAATACAGCCCATACCACGCATTGCACCAGAACAAGCCGTACACAAACGCCGTCAGATAAAGCTCTCGGGAGAAGTAAAGCGGGACAGCGACGGTATCTACGATCAACCAGCAAACCCATGTCTCTAGCCTTCTCTTCATCAAAAGAAACTGCGCAAGAACGCTAAACATGAGAACAATTGAATCGATAAATGGCGCGTACGCATCCGTCATCTCATGCAAAAGCCATCCATAGGCTAAGGTTGCTAAGACTGCAGCTGCTATGAATGAAACGAAATTTGTCATTTTGGTTCGCTGAATCGGGTGTAATTGTTTTTTAGCCCCCCAATACATCCAGCCATAGATGCTCGTGAGTATGAAGAACACCATCAGCGTGACGTCTGCATAGAGATTGACCTGATAGAACAGAACGGCAAACAAGCCGCAGCCTATGATACCAGTCCACCACGTGTTTACATTGTTTCTCGCTGCCAATATGACGCTGATAACAAATACTGCGTTTGCAGACCATTCCAAATAGCTAATCAAAATATGTTCCTTAAATCACTTGAATATTGAATTATTTTTTTATCGCTGCTTACTTTCTCAAACAGATTGATCTGAACCTGTTGGCCAAGCTTAGTTTCCAATAACTGTTTAATTGAATCCGAATACGTCTCATTCGGCAAAGTTATAGTCAGTGTACCTTCTGCATATTGATGCAAAGAAAACTGAGATAATGGAAATTTCTGTAGCATATGCGTGACATCAACATTGTTAAGCCATACACCATCTTTAGTCTTATACTGAACCGGCGGCCGCCCTTCTAGATCTCTGATGTACCAATGCCCGTCTTCAAGCTCGAGTCTTCCAAAATCACCGGTGCGATAACGTATCAACGGCAGATAATCGTTAAACCCACCGGTCAAAACAATCTCCCCTCTTTCTCCGCAATCAACCGGATTGCCATTGGCATCAAGGATCTCGACTAGAAGTTTTGACTGAAGAAGTCGAAAGCCTTCTTTGCCGGGCACACTGCAACCTACTGGCCCAACCTCATTCAGAGAATATAAATCTAAGATCGGACACTTATACCGAGATTCAAAATCATCCCGAACTGCTTTCAACAAAGTCATTGACGTACTGAGTATTGCCTTCGGCCGATGCCTAAACGGGATCATTGAAAGTTCTGACAAAGATATTGGGTCGCCAGAGATAAGGTCTGGTTTGTTGAGGTCGATGTAAAGCTCCCGATCATCAGGACTACCCCAATCGTTTGGATGAAAATTTAACTTCAACAACGCTTTATTGTTCAGATAGGGAGACACAGACGCATAAGTGAAACAACTCTCTTGAAACCCTGCCAAGATAACAGCGAGATCACTTCGGAACTCTCCCGTATCCACGTAATTCCACAATAGAGCTTTCTTATGATAAGCGCTGTATCTTGCTGCGACGATGGGATGAGATGGTATCGTTAACGCGTGCCCAGTTGTACCGGATGTTTCATAAGCAATTATCCGATCAAGAGGCAAATGATCAGGCACAAAATCAGTGATACTTACACTCAAATCTGAACGATCAATTGTTGGATAGTCTTCGAATCTTTGGACGCTTTTATCGTAATGTTTATAGAAAGGAACACTCTCAAGGCATTTTCCTAGAAAAGGATCGATCCATTTATTTTCGCCGGCGCAGGCTGAAGCATTAAGATTGGTTTCTTCACGGGTAAAATGACCTAATTCGTCTAGCTCATGTTGAGCCAGATGATGACCTGATTGATTCCTGAATATTGGCGCATGAGGCTGATCAACCAAGTGCTTAAGACGAGCACTTCCAGACTCGTCTAAATTTGGCATACGCTCATAATCATTCCAGGGCGCTGCTTGCATGATTATTCCCGTGTCATCTTGTCAGCCGCTTCTTTGGCTTTTTGTTTAGCTAAAGCAACTCGAAGATCGTGAGCTCTTTGCTCTGCTACTTTCGCGGCTTTGAGAACCTTCATTCTTTCCAGCGAGCTAACCGCTTGTAATCTATCTTCAGCTTGGTTGTTTGTCTCTCCTTTTGGTCGCAGGTTTATGGAAGACAGTACAACTCGAATAAACTCTTCTCTTCTATCAACATCATTGATGTATACCTTGTTGGTTCCAGCTTGGGCCAGTTCTTTAGCTGTGTTTTCAAAGGCATCCAACAGAAGAGCCAGTTCAAACCTAAAGCCCTTAAAGCTGTTATCCATTAAAAAATACGCGATCAACATCGTTGCGCGATACCAATCACATTGCTCATAAGGCCGTTTAAAACGAGTGAGTTCTGATGCTCGCACTGAGGTGCTTAAATCATATAGAGCATCATGAACTAGAGCATAAAAGTAAGGTGGTAATTGAGGGTTTAACAATTCTTTAGGGAACTCGGTTAGCCGATGGTGCAATACGTTGATATCGGGGCCTTCGGCACTACCATTGCTACGAGTTATGAGTTGAGTCATTATTCTGCTCCCTCATAGTGTTTTCTGCTAAATGCCCGAGCAAAATCAGTCATCGCTTCCCAAGACGTCACCGGGAATATATCCCAACCTTGTTGAGCCTCGGCTTGCTTTAAAGCGGCATCATGGTCCGCCATCCATTTATTGTTAGGTGGCAAGGGATAATCCCAGTGTAAATTTAACACCATCGTACCGCCGCCCTTTGCATTCTCTAATGCCTGCTTAGATATACCCCAGCCTGAGTTACCTTTTTCATCCGTGTCAAAAAGTGTTGTGACGCCATCATCCGACAAAATCACAATATGGGAGTTTCTAGTCCTTGGTTTCTCTATGTGGGTCTTTCTTAGAATATGTATCGGGAATGCTGTTGCGCCGCCCAAGTAGTCAGTCAAAACATTGAGAATTAACTCTTCGTTCCTTACAAAGCCATTGGTGGTTTTGAACTGCCTTGCGCCACTCCATAAAGTGACTTGAACTGCAGCACCGGCTCTCAGTGCTGACAAGCATAGAATAGCGCCAGCAATCGTCGTGTATGACGTATTTTGTTGTGGGTTTGGCATTGAGCCAGAGCAATCTACATATAAATCTAAATCGCAAGGTTCTACCTCTGGCTCTGCACCCTCGTCAAATCCCCATTCTCGCTTAACGGTGGTAACACCCGGTATTACCTTTTGACTCATGGACATTGAGCTAAACCAGTCCACATCTTCAATTGGCTCCCCCGGTTCCCAAAGAGTTGTTCCTTCCGGAATAAGTTCGGTTTTCACGAGCTGCCTCTTTGATGGAAACGAAACCAGATGTGGTATTGAGCGCTCACGGTAATAACGCACTGCGATTTGATGATCTGATAGGTCGATACCTGCGGATTTTAAAATTTCCCCATACTCGAATGGTTCACGATACTGGCCATTGCCATCTGATTGTGAGCTTTCACCTAGGTTAGATTCCCTTGCTCCTGCCTCATTTGCGCTCGCATCGCCGATCAAATCTGGATCCATTGATGGGTGAATATTATCCATTTCACCCTGATCCTTATTGATCAAGCCGGAAGGAAACTGCCCGGCTCCAGCATGTTTTGTATCCATTAACTTGGCTATCTGATCTGCCGTATTTTTTTCTTCAGCCAAGTAAGGCAATAAGAGGGACGCAAATCTAGACGCCCCCTTAAGCCAATCCTCTGCATAGACCTTTATAATTCTCGCACCCAACCATGCATCTCCCTCCATGGCATCAGAATCCGACTGCCCTCCTAGAGAGCCCGATTTAAGCTGCCATAGATGCTCATAGATACGCATGTAAAGATGCCATACTCGGCTATTCGATCCCCCTTGATCTATTCGCTTGTAGACCTCGTCCATTCTGAGGCCAAACTGACGCTGGAGATGGTTGTTAATTAGTAGGTCTGAATACAGGTTGGCGACCATACCTGCCTGGTTCTCTAACGTAGGAAGGCAGACATGGATTCTCGCTATCATACGGGCATGATCTGTGAGTGTTGCTGGCGAAAGAATATGGTGACCAATCTCGTGAGCAAGCACTTCAACTGCATAGTCTTGAAGCTTGTATTTGGTGATCGCTTCTAAATCAACTACGACAGCCTGATCATTCAAACGGATCATGGCAAAGCTACCAGATAAGCCCTGTTTTGAAGCTTCTAGATGCGTCTCACATAAAAGTGGGTTTCTTAATTGTGTATAGCGACTCCACAAAGCAAGCGCTTCACTCCAGGATGACTGCCAACGCTCTAAAAGCGACTCGTCGGTTATCATGATGAGCGACCTTTACTTGTATTCAAGACCGCAGATCCCGAACACTCAGTAATGATGACTGAGAAAGTCTCCGGCGAGGTAAATACGAGTGTATCGTCAAGTTGTGCGACCGAATTGATATCTGTAAGGTCGCTGAAACGGCCGAGCGATATGAGTTTTGGGTTGTAACTTATCTGTTGATCTATTTGTTTTAGGTCTTCAGGTTGTAGATTATCGCTGGGAATGAGTGTCGCCCCAAATGAATCGGCATAGAGTCTCCAAATATGCGTGTCAGAAAGAACATACAGTTGGTCACCTTCAACGAAGATCTTGGGTGGCAACGGAAAATCTCCGCCAACAAGGCTGCATTTGCCAACGCGGTATTTTTCACGAATCTCCGTACCGTTTGTGCTTGTCTTTATTTGTTGAGGTTCAAACCATCTACTCGTTTTTAATTGATCAAAGTGGTAATTCAGATCGTGACTGTCAGAGAGCTTAAATAGTTTTCTGGTTACTCGGTCTGGTAGCTCATTGATTTTTTTCAGCGCTATCTCTCTATACTGAGCCAATCCCGCCAACCAAGCACAAACAACGCCTGTTGTCTTGAACTGTTCGATTGAGTTGATTTCATCACAAGACTTAATCATCAGATCAAGCCAGGCATTCGGCTTATATTCCCCAAAAGCCAAAATGTTGTTTAGAGAATTACTCGTTCCTGCAAACAGTTCGCTCGGGCTTTCCTTTAAAACTGAATCAACCCTTGGATATAGGTCATTCCAAACTTTGAATAATAATGCTTTTTTAGTCTCTGATTTCAGCCAATTAAAACAGGCCAGCTCCAGTCCATACTTGAAACCCGCATGAGCCACATGAAACGTAATTTGATTACTCTGGCTATCTAGTGACAGGACTACTGGATCTAAGCAGTCTGTCAAAAACCAGTTAAAGTCATCTAGATTTGAATTTGGGTACTGATGTCTGACACTTTCAACCATTTGATTACAAGTGTCTCTTTCAGCTTGGAAATATGCCTTGAGCGCCGCTGACTTCATTGAACAAGCCCCTATGACTCAAGCCACTTGAGATAGTTCGTATAGCGCTGATGCAAATATTTAAGTTTTACGACATCCTCGTAGATGTGCCCATACATTTTCTTGCCCTCTACGAGTTTCGCTATTTCCGTCTCAATACGATTGATTCGTTTTTTAGCTTGCTTTGCAGTTAAGCCATCAAGACCTTCTTCAAACTCATTCGACAACTCTTCTACAGGGTCATTCTTATCCAAGTTAAGTTTATCGAATTCCCTACATGAAGAATCAAAGAGGTGACGCAACCAGCCGATCTTATCGCTTCGATAAAAAGTATTCTCAGACAGTTCGAAAAACGGTGAATCCATGTCAGCAAAAAGCCGGGAATGAAAAACGAATGGGAGTACTTGCCTTACATCGTTTAACTCAACCGTGTCATTACCCCTAAAAAACGCGAGAGCTTTAGCAAACTGTAGTAGTGACATCAAAGAACGAACTGAGATTCCGTTTAGGGTCTGACAACCAAGATCTTTTAGACGATCACGACCATTATCAATAGACGCTAACACATGTGATTTGACGCCTGATAATCGTGACGTGTCCTTTGTTTTATATTCAAACTGAGAGGCAGAATACTCCGAATACTCAAAGTGACTCGTAAAGAACTCTATTCTGCGCCGAATCCCTGCAGGTACTGTGATATTGCGTATCGCTAGCGACATGTCTGAGATCTCATCTTCGGTGAAAATGATCTGAGGTGGAACCATATCTTCTGGCTTTACACCTTCTTCAATACGTAGAAGCAACTGATTCAGAAATCTAGGGTTAAATGACAAAGCTTGGACAACGACATCAATACGATCTTTTAAGGCTTCGATCACCTGGTAGGTTCCGCCACCCTGATCATCATTTGCAGTTAAATACCAGGCCGCATCAGGACATTCAAAGACCTGGTTGTAGAGTTCTGCGTAGTTGTCTCCCATCACAGTCAGCAAAGCGCTTTGCGTTCGTGTAGGGATACGGTTGTATTCATCGACTATTTTTACGCGCATTCCAAGCCATTTCCGCCACGATATGCGGATGTCTTCGATCGCTTCGGCCGAGGCCAGATCCGATGGCAAGGGATTACCCAGCAAATCAGCCACTGTCATCTGCGGATGGCCATGTTGCATGGCTCGTTTAACTTCTTTTGTCGTATAACCGCCCATGATACCCATCAAGATTGCACTAGCCGTTTTACCCCGGCCTGGTCCGCCAATGAAAAGGCATTTACTTTGAGTAGCGAACGTGAGGAGTGGCAATAAGATAAAGCTTGAGTAAGACTGTTCAGTTGGGAGGTTTAGCGTACTGTGACTGTCTCCCGCCCTAAACTGTTGCGGAGACTGATCATTATATTCGATATCATAGTGAGGACTGATTATCGCGTTATTAACGATCCAAAAGTAAGCCTGCCTAAGCTTTTCATCTAGTCCCGTGCTAGTTTCTTGAGCGTCACTTTCACCTGAACCAAAAGGCCCATCATACAAATCTGAAACATCGAAAGACTTAGCTTTGGAGTGTGCCTTTGGTTTGGTTGGTGAGGCCGATAAGCGGCCAAATAAATTGAATTTACTCATTAATAGTTCTCTTGATTCAAACAAGAATCAAATATCTAAATTATATTTTTCGTTATTAAGGTTCAGCTTGAACTATCCCAAGCCCGACAAAGCTTATCTACACGTTTCAATAGCGTCGGAAAGCGAAAACCACCATCCATGTTTATTATTTGTTGCTTAGCAATTTCAATATCCAATCCAGCCGCAGTCACATACAGCGGTTTGTCGCTCTTACCTCTGTATACTTCATAATTTGAACCGATACTCTTGAATCGATTTTTAGCGACACCGACAACCGGAATGCTACCACCTAAAGCATCATAAAGATGTTTACCAAGGCCAGGTCTTTTCTCTCCATCTAAGAATACATACCCATCAACAACGATAACATCTGGTTTTAGCGAGTGCTCATTTATTAGTTCGAGAATACAAGGCAGCTCTCGCTTATAAAACTCACCGGGAGTGTAATCTTCAACAGACTGAACTTTGCTAACAACCTCAATCGTCGGTTCTTTATCAGTCCAATCATCAAAAATAACACCACCGATTAATCCCGTATCGTTTTTATAGTCAACGTCAACAGCTAGAATCATTAAGATTTTCTTCCAACTCTTCACTAAAAACTTTGATACCCGATTTGTTGCACAGTTTGCTTTCTCTAAACCTTTTTAGCTGGCCGCAGCTATACATCCCATCGATCTCGAGTCTTTTGATATGAGGCAGATTTTCTGCATTTATAAAAATATCTGGAAAAGTGTAGCTGCTAATATTACTTCCCCCTAGGCTCAACCAAGCATCTTCCAATACGCTAAAACCGGACGTCAATAGATTGTCATGAGTCTTAGAGGTTAACGGTTCGCCATCACTCGTTATGATTTCAAGATTGCGCAGTCTTTTGAAAAGTATTGGCCTATCTAGTCTAAAATTACCATGAATAACGAGTGATTCGACTGAATGTAGACTCTCAAGTAAGCTTGTTAAATCGCCAAGTAAACTTGGAGCCCAACCATCACGATTACAATACAATTCATCAATACCTAGTGACAGATGCTCTAAAAGAGGAAAGCTAGTTCCAGACAAGATTTCTATAGCTTTTTCATAATTAAATGAAGATCCAGGAGGAGTATAGTCGCAGTGACCTATACATATTGAACGGAGCTGGTGAGGTAAGCCAGACTTAACAAGAGCTTCCAAAATATGAAGACTTTTTCCTCCAAGCAAAATTGAAACAGAAGTACATTCCCTGGGAATACCGTCCAACACTTTATAACCATTATGTTCGGTCTGTGGTACGCCGATAATCAGGTCTGTTTTATCTCTATCTATTGAGCGCTGTTCTTCTGGGAGTTCAAGTATTATTTGTTCGAACTCAAGATTGCTCGGAAGGTCCGTCTTATTTCTAAACACTGAGAACATTATGAATCAATCGCCGCGACTAAAAACATCAAGATATCATAATTCACTAGAAATGAGGGGCTGAAAATCAGAAAACAGAGGAACGAATAAGGCCACAAAGAAAAAACTCAAAATATAGGCAACCAACATTATTTATCAACAACTTACAACTGTCTTCGTTTTAATTCCATCAAACCCTGTTTTTGGGCTACCAAGGAATGCGGGTTTCAGAGGAGTTTTGTCTTCGTTTTTATTTCACCAATACAGATGTATCAAATTAAGATCAGCGAAAAAAGTCATTTTTGACGCTGACCCTAATCATTTAGCTATTTCTTCAACTGATACCCTGTCCTAAATATCCACCATACGCCAACAATACACAGAAGCAGAAAGCCACTAATAGCCGCCAGACTTGCTACCATGCTGACGTCTGAAATCTCGTAAAAGCTCCAGCGAAAGCCGCTTACCAAATACAAAACAGGGTTGAATAAAGTGATGGTCTGCCAGATCTGCGGCAGCATGTTGACAGAGTAAAAAGTACCGCCCAAAAACACTAAAGGCGTAATCACCAGTAAAGGAATCACCTGAAGCTTCTCAAAGTTATCGGCCCAGATGCCGATAATAAAACCGAACAAGCTGAAGGTAATGGCCGTCATCACAAGGAAGACCATCATCCAAACCGGATGCGCTATTTGTAGCGGTACAAACAGGCTCGCCGTTGCGAGAATAATCAAGGCAAGTATGATCGACTTCGTTGCTGCGGCCCCCACGTAGCCAAGCAAGGCTTCGAAGTATGAAACAGGTGCAGAAAGTAGCTCATAAATGGTGCCGCTAAACTTAGGAAAATAAATTCCAAATGAAGCGTTAGAAATACTCTGCGTTAACAAAGAAAGCATAATCAAGCCTGGTACGATAAAGGCCCCATAGCTAACTCCGTCCACTTCATTAATCCTCGAGCCAATCGCAGAACCAAAGACGACAAAATACAAAGAGGTAGAGATAACTGGCGAGACAATGCTCTGGAAAATGGTTCGCTTTGTACGGGCCATTTCAAACTTATAAATCGCGGCAACTGCGTGACGGTTCATGCGGACTCCTTAACAAGCGATACAAAGATATCTTCTAATGAGCTCTGGTCAGTCTTTAAATCTTTAAACTGAATCCCCTCTTCAGACAAGTGCTGGAGCAAGGTCGCAATACCCGTATGATCTTCTAGCGTGTCGTAGGTATAAACAAGTTGCAGGCCATTATTATTCAGCACTAGATCGAAACCTTTTAGGCTCGTTGGCAAACTAGATAGCTCGGTCTTCAGGTCGAGGGTTAATTGCTTCTTCCCTAACTTACGCATCAATTCTGTCTTCTCTTCAACCAAGACTAATTGACCATTATTGATCACACCAATACGGTCAGCAATTTCTTCTGCTTCCTCAATATAGTGTGTGGTGAGGATAATCGTGACCCCCTTTTCTCGAAGCTTACGGACCAACTCCCACATATCTTTTCGCAGCTCAACATCAACCCCAGCTGTCGGCTCATCCAAGAATAAAATCTTGGGTTCATGCGACAGCGCTTTGGCTATCAACACACGGCGCTTCATACCACCTGACAACTCCATAATACGGTTATCTTTCTTATCCCACAGTGATAAGTCTTTTAGCGTCTTCTCGATATAAGCCGTGTTAGGCGCTTTACCAAATAAGCCTCGACTAAACGTCACGGTATCCCATACAGTCTCAAATGAGTCAGTCGTTAACTCTTGTGGAACCAGACCAATCATTTCACGCGTATGGCGGTAGCCTTTGATAATATCCTCACCGTCGACAGTCACGGTGCCGGAAGATGGATTGACTATACCGCAAATGGTACTGATTAAGGTCGTCTTACCGGCCCCGTTCGGACCGAGTAAAGCAATGATTTCAGATTTTTCTATTGTAAGGTTAATACCACTGAGCGCTTGAAAACCACCAGCATAAACCTTAGACAAGTTTTCGATTTGAATAATGGGAGTCATGATTTTGCATACCCTAATTTCTATAACAGTACGTTAAACGATTTTGCTTGTGCCTGACTATGCTCATAAATGGAATTCAGAAATTTGGGCTCAACGTACTGAAGAATACCGCTGCTGCAATACAAAGGGATTTGGAAGAAGCTGAAGCGAACAAGCTTTATCCGCAGAGTTATGATCTTAAGGCGGCCTAGCCTTTTTCAAAGGGGTCAGACTCGATTGATTTTCAATCGAGTCTGACCCCTTTGAAAACCTTCGACCTACGATCACCGCCCGTCTTTCTCGGGTGACTTGCCCTACCGGTCTGCGCTTCAATTTGAGACTTGAATTGCTCACTTCCCAGTACCCATGCCTTATTTGTTACTGTGCGAATCTCTTCAAGCGTCTGTTCTTTTATCTCGTACGTAAATAGAGAACGATATATCGACCGTCTTTTTTCTGGCGATACGGATAAAGACAAGTATTCGAAATGAGGTGAGATTAGCTCGCTTTGTGCTCCCAAAGCATTAACACGATAACTAGACCAAGGGTAATTAGATGGGTGGGCCACCATATTGGCCCGAACAGGATTTAGCTCGATATATCGATAGCAAGTTAGTAAATAGAGAGCTGAGTCAATAAGAGACGCTTTATAACGCCCTTCCCACAACGTACCCGTTCGGCGGTACTTTTTATTAAAGTACTGAACATAGTAACGCCCAATATTCTGTATTGTTTTTGATATGCCGTCTTCCACTTGAGGTGTAATCAGCAAATTTACGTGATTGGTCATCAAGACATAAGCATGTACTTCACAAGAGTATGCTCGACACGCGTCATTCAGTTTATCTAGATAGAACAAATAATCGTCATTTTGATGAAAAATCGCTTCACGGTTATTACCTCTAATAATCACGCGCTGCGGATGGCCTGGAATCACAAACCGGGGTAATCTCGCCATATTGACCTCCCTGTCTTCTGGCGTTGAACACTAAATCTACACTAACTTTTCAGCAGCTTCTTTTCAACGGAGTCAGACTCGATTGGTTTTCAATCGAGTCTGACTCCGTTGAAAAAGATACACTAGCTCTGATTATTCTTTATAATCCCAGCATTCGAATTTATACAAGCAGTTATTACCATGAACACTCCTACACAGATTACTGTTGCTTATCAGGGAATTGAGGGTGCTTATTCGCACTTGGCCTGTAAGAAGGTCTTTCCTGATCATCGTGCCCTCGCTTGCGAGAACTTTCAAAGCGCTATTCAGCTGGTGGAACAAGGCCAGGCTGACTATGCGATGATCCCGCTTGAGAATTCGACCGCCGGGCGTGTTGAGGAGATTTATCGTTTATTACCCAATACGCATTTGAGCATTATTGCCGAGCACTTTGAGCCGGTGAATCATTGCTTGCTTGCCCTACCCGGAACTCAACTTGAGGCGATTAAGACAGTGTCTTCTCATCCTCAAGCTTTGGCGCAGTGCTTTCATCGTTTGGAAGCTTTAAAGATCACCCCTTTAGTGGCGATGGATACGGCTTTGTCTGCTAAGGACTTGGCGTCTAAGAAAGATGCGCAATCGGTTTACGGTAGCCATGGCGCGATAGCTTCTACTTTGGCGGCAGAGCTGTATGGGCTAGATGTGATCGCAGAGAGCTTTCAGGATGTGGGCGGCAACACGACGCGCTTTATTGTTTTGGCTAAGCAAGCTATTGATGCCGACTATGATCCGAAGCAGCATTATATTTCGAGCTTGTTGTTTTCGGTCAGAAATATACCGGCGGCTTTGTATAAGGCTCTCGGTGGTTTTGCCACCAACGGTGTCAATATGATCAAGCTTGAGAGCTATATGGATGGTGGAACCATGGAAGCGAGTCATTTTCATATTGATGTCGATGGACATTATCGTCAGCAAGCGCTTCAGAATGCTTTGGAAGAATTGAACTTTTTCGCGAAGGAGGTACGGATATTGGGTTCGTATCCGGCGCATAAGTATCGTCGGAAGCATGAGTTTGTGTGAGATTTTTGTAGGCGGCCCCGCCTTGTCTACTTCGGATTATTCCCATACATACAAAAAGCCTCATATGAGGCTTTTTTTGATTTCATTACGTTTAGAAGTTGCGAACTAAACGCAAACCAAAGGTTCTTGGTGGGTTGATGTCTTTGGTTACACCGACACTATCCAGGCTTAAAGGGCTACCAGGAAACTCTCGAGTGGAAGTTGAATACGCTTTATTCGTTAGGTTTTCAACGTAAACTTCTGCTTCCCACATTTCATCTGCACTCTCATAACCGAACCTCGCATTCACTAAAGCATAAGCCCCCTGATAAGAGGTTTCATGGTTCGGCGCAGTAAAGTACTGCTCATCCTGCCACGCATACTCCAAGCGGTAACTTAACGTACCACTTGGCAAGTCATGAAAGTACTGGCCAGCCAAACTAACTTTATGAGCTGGAGATGCAACCATATCATCCCCAGAAGCATCCTGTTCAGGCTGAGCAATCGAGCTATCAGCGTTTACAACTGGCGGAATGATATAATTATCATATTCTGCATTCAAAAACGCATAATTCATTTCTATCGCCAGGTTATAGGTTGGCATCCACTTATTTTCAATCTCAAGTCCAAAAATATTCGCTTCTGCAGCATTAGAAACATTCAATACACCTGGACTTGTAAACTCTGATACCTGCAAGTCCTGATAGTCGCTATAAAATAAAGCTATGTTTGAATGTAGTTTTTTATCTAATAGCTGGAACTTACTACCTATTTCGTAGGACCAAACCTTCTCGGGAGAATACTCTGGCGAAGCATCCGTCATGTTGTAACCGCCGCTTTTGAAACCGCGTTTGACACTGCTATACACCATCGTTCCAGAATCATATGTATAATCAAGCGAGAACGATGGGCTCCATGAGTCCCAAGAATTAGAGGGCGACGCAGAAAAATCTAATGTAGGATCTGCGTGATCATACACATTGTCAAATTCTTTTTCTTCACTGCTGTAACGCAAACCCAGAGTTGTATTCAGCCGATCCGTTATTGAGTAGGTTCCTTGCCCAAAGAGCGCATACGCCTGTGTTTCGTTTTTGGAGTCTACGACAACAATTGTAGAGTTAATGGCAGTGTCAGATTCATGCTCTTCTTGCAAATAATATGCACCTGCCACCCATTTTAGCCTGTCACCTTGATATTGAAGACGCAGTTCTTCCGAGAGCATATTCTGCTGCTCTTCATACTCTGTCACCAGATACACCACATCGCTACCATCTGTATCTTCCTTTAACTTGAGATCTAGGTCTCTATACCCTGTCAGAGAAACCAAGGTTAATTCAGGAGATATTTTTCGCGTATACTCGATTGAGGCGCCATAGTTTTTGCTTTCTGTATAGGGGTCAACATCATTGACATTAACCGACCATGGATCACTAGGAACTATTGCTCCTGCTGCTAATGTACCTGCTGCACCATCCGAGTTCACAAGCGTCGTCTTATAAGCCGCTGGATTCCTATCAATATCTGAATAATCTGCCCTTAACACTAACTCGCTTTTGTCATCGAGCAAAAAGCGCAATGCCCCGCGAGTCGCTAAAGAGTCGTCATCCAATAAACCATCAACACCTGTTGCAGCAGTATTCTTGACGTAAGGATCGTGATCGGTCTTAACAACAGCTAAACGGCCTAGAACCTTATCCTCAGAAATTGTGCCGTTTATCATGCCGCCTACGCTGCGAAAACTATACGAGCCAACTTCTGCGAATAGCTTACCGCTAGACTCCGCTTCTGGTTTTTTAGTGATCAGGTTAATCGTACCGCCGGTAGAGTTTCGACCATACAAAGTACCTTGTGGCCCACGCAGTATTTCGACTCGTTCAACGTCGAGAAAGTCTTCAAGAATTGAGGTTGTTCTAGATTGGTAAACACCATCGACGTGAACGGTGACACTTGGGTCTGAACCAATAAAGTCCAGGTTACTACCAATACCACGCATGTAGAGCCGTGCAGACTGGCCATTATGTGTAAGGTTCAACCCCGGCGTTTGCATACGCAGGTCTTTGATATTTCCAATACCAGCATCGCTCATATCTTCTTCGGTGTAGGCCGAAATTGCTGCCGGTACTTCTTGGAGCTTCACCTCGCCTTCTTTGGTCCCCGTTACCGTCACATCCTTTAGTTTTAATGGCTGCTTTGCTTCTGTCGGCGAGTGTCCATCGGCCCAAGCCGTCGCTGACAATATAGAGCAAAGTAGAATGGAAGATGAGGTAAAAATCGGCTTGCGAGACATTTAAACTATTCTCTTAGATTTTTTCGCGACTACGTACTGGACATCCAGTAGATATCATTATTTCGTAGCTCGCTTTTTTATACTATTTATAGTCTTTTGACTATAGGATAGATCCGTAAAAATACCAGCCTCAAAGCGCTCTAGAATACTCACTACTATTTTTGTCCCACTGATGGAAATTCTGTGTTAACGTAGCACTTCGTTTCCCCAATATTATTTTCTATTTTCTGCGAAAAACGGATTTATGACTGCTATCGCCGCGATCGACCTTCAGGAAGCTTCTGAACACCCTCATATCCCAACGCTTTCCCAACTGAGTTTATGGGTTGATGCCGCTCTTAAAGCCTCACTTCATGATAGGAAAAAGCACGAACAAGAATATGAGCTTACCGTTCGTATTGTCGACAAGGAAGAAAGCCAATCATTGAATAGCCAGTATCGCGGCAAAGATAAACCCACTAATGTTTTGTCTTTTCCTTTCGAAGCGCCAGCCGAGATTGAGCTTAACCTTTTGGGCGATTTGGTAATCTGTGCCCCTGTGGTAGCAAAGGAAGCAGCGGAACAGTCGAAGCAAGAAATAGCTCACTGGGCTCATATGGTGGTTCATGGCACTTTGCACCTGCAGGGCTACGACCATATCGAGGACGATGAAGCAGATATGATGGAGGCGCTTGAGGTGAAAATTCTGGCTGAACTTGGCTTTCCAGACCCTTACACTGAGATCGTCGAAGATGATACTATTGCAAACCACGATACAGCATAGGATTCGCTAGAAAACGTTTATGAACGAAGATAACTCAAAACCTCCGAGTAGCCAGTCAGGCCATAGTAAAGCCAAGCAAGAACATAAAAATAGTTCAAAAGGCTGGTTTGAAAAACTCACCCAGGCTTTTTCAGATGAGCCTGCGTCGCTGCGCGATATTATGGATATTCTCCGTACCGCAGAAGACCGAAACGTTCTCGATGCTGACTCGCTCAGTATTATCGAAGGCGCGATGCAAGTCACCGACATGCAAGTTCGCGAAGTGATGATTCCCCGCTCCCAGATGATTACCGTACGCGCGACGCTTGAGCCTGAAGAGTATATGCATAGCATTATCGAGTCTGCTCACTCACGTTTTCCGGTTATTGGCGAGTCAACTGACGATATTATCGGTATTTTGCTTGCTAAAGATTTACTGCCCCTAGCGATAAAAGGACAACTTAGCAAAAACAAGATTTCTGAGGCTTTACGGCCAGCGACGGTTGTACCTGAGAGCAAGCGATTAAATCAGCTTCTTAAGGAGTTTAAGCAAAACCGTAATCATATGGCAATTGTTGCCGATGAGTATGGCGGTATTGCCGGGCTTGTAACGATTGAAGATATTCTTGAGCAGATCGTGGGCGAGATCGAAGATGAGCACGACATCGATGACGAAGCGTTAATTAAGCCTCTTACTGATGGCGAGTATAACGTAAAGGCCATCACCCCTATTGATGAATTTAATGAGTACTTTTCAACGGAACTGCCAGATAAGGAATTCGACACCATTGGAGGCCTGATTCTGAAGAAGTTCGAACGCCTGCCCCGCCGCGGTGATACAACTCTTATGTATGGCTTTAAAGTAACAGTACTTAATGCTGATAACCGAAGCATTCGCTTGGTGAAGATAGAGAAGAATTGATATTCCAGCGGTTTCAATGGGGTCAGACTCGATTGAAACCGCAATATTTTCAATCGAGTCTGACCCCATTGAAATTTGACACTCCATGAACCTATTCCCGTCTCTGCCCAAGCCCTTAATTTTCATTTGCCTGCTAGTAGCCGGTGCACTGCAAACCTTCACACTTGCCCCATATGGCTTATGGCTACTAGGCCCTATTTCGATTGCATTGATACTACTTTGCACGCAAGCCTTAAAACCTTCAGGCAAAGCCGAGAAAGGTTTTTTGTATGGTTGGATATTTGGCTTAGGGCTTTTTGGTTCAGGCGCTTCGTGGGTTTACGTTAGTATTAACACCTATGGCAATGCGCCACCAGTGCTTGCAGGTGGCTTAACTGTCATTTTTGTTGCTGGCTTGGCCCTGTTTAGCGCTTTGAACTTCTGGCTCTACTTCAAACTACGCGGTGACAACACATTAATAAACAGCTTTTTATTTACCGCGATATGGGTCTTGGGTGATGGTTTTCGGACTGTATTCCTAACGGGTTTCCCCTGGCTATTTTTGGGCTATTCGCATCTTGAGTCACCTTTAAGCGGTTGGATCCCGGTGATTGGTGTACACGGGCTTACCTTCATTGTTGCACTAAGCGGCACCGCTTTAGCCTTGTTGTTAGCTTCTGATACTAAGCAGCACAAGTTCGGTTTACTCGCTTTTGCACTGATCTTCTGGATTAGCGGGCCTGCATTAAGCACCATTAACTGGAGCCAAAGTAAAGTTAGCAATACTGAAGATTCTAAAGATGAGCTCAGCGTCGCGCTGATTCAGACTAATATTCCCCAAGAACTTAAATGGCGACGTTCACAAATTCCAAAAACCTTAAAACTACTCGAGACCATGAGCGAGCAGGCCTGGCAGAGTGATGTGATTGTTTGGCCAGAAACGGCGGTGCCCAGGTTATATGACCAGGCCCTTCCATTTTTGAATGTAATGTCTGAACTGGCGAAAGCGAATAATAGTAATATTTTCAGCGGCATCCCCTTTCGACACATCGATAGAGAGAGCGGTCGCCAGGTTTACCACAACAGTATTGTTAGTCTTGGTGCGCGTGAAGCAGAAGGCGAAAGTATCTACCATAAACAGAAATTGGTTCCCTTTGGGGAATATGTTCCGCTGGAAGATTTATTGCGTGGCCTGATCGACTTCTTCAACCTACCCATGTCTGACTTTCGGACCGGTGCAGAAGACCAAGCCTTGCTAAAGTCCTTCGACTATCAAGTGGCGCCATTTATTTGCTATGAAGTGGTCTACCCTGATTTTGTTGCCAAGCAGTCGGCCGACGCAGATTACCTGATCACCATCAGTAACGACAGTTGGTTTGGCACCTCGATAGGCCCGCTTCAACATTTGGAAATGGCGCAGATGCGTGCTGCTGAAAATGCCCGCTACATGGTGCGCGGCACCAATAATGGCGTTAGTGCGATCATCGACGAGCGCGGAAAGATTACAGCCCAAAGTGAGCAATTTGTACAAACGATTTTGTTTTCTAAAATTCGTTTACTGGAAGGACGCACACCTTTTTCACACACTGGTTCTACTCCCCTATTTTGGTTTTGTGCTCTGCTCGTTTTAGTACTAAGAGTCAGGCGCTGAAAAGCATCAACAGAAGCGTGAAAAGCACCGTAATCTAGGCTAGAATAGCCGGCTGGTTTTAGTCGGCTTGATGCTTTATCCATCTTTAAGCGCCAAGCTTCTAAAAAGTACCTTATTTTTCACTCTTTATAAAAACACGCGACATTGAAGACTCTCATGCAAGAACATTATCAACCGCAGCAAATAGAAGAAAAAGCCCGTAAATTTTGGCAAGACAACAACAGCTTTGCTGTCACTGAAGACGAAACAAAAGAGAAATACTACTGCCTGTCCATGTTCCCTTATCCGAGCGGAAAACTACATATGGGCCACGTGCGTAACTACACCATTGGCGATGTTGTTTCTCGCTATCAGCGCATGCAAGGCAAAAACGTAATGCAACCTATGGGTTGGGATGCTTTTGGTCTTCCTGCAGAGAATGCTGCGATCAATAACAAGGTAGCACCTGCCAAGTGGACCTACGAAAATATCGAATACATGAAGACTCAGTTGAACGCACTGGGCTTTGGCTACGACTGGAGTCGCGAACTGGCGACCTGTCAGCCTGAGTACTACAAGTGGGAACAGTGGTTCTTCACCAAGCTTTACGAGAAAGGTTTGGTTTACAAGAAGAACGCAACCGTCAACTGGGACCCTGTCGACCAAACTGTTTTGGCAAACGAACAGGTTGTTGATGGCCGCGGCTGGCGCTCTGGTGCTTTGGTCGAGCGTAAAGAAATTCCACAATGGTTTATCAAGATTACTGATTATGCTGAAGAGCTGTTGGCAGATCTCGATCAGTTAGATGAGTGGCCTGAGCAGGTCAAAACCATGCAGCGCAACTGGATCGGCCGCTCTGAAGGTTTGGAATTCTCATTCGACCTAGCAGGTCGAGATGACAAGCTAAGCGTTTATACCACTCGCCCAGATACTTTAATGGGTGTGACCTACGTTGCAGTTGCTTCCCAGCACCCTCTTGCTCTTGAAGCGGCAGGGAATAATGCTGAGGTGAAAGCCTTTGTTGAAGAGTGTAAGAACAACAAAGTCGCTGAAGCAGATATGGCGACGATGGAGAAAAAAGGTATTCCAACCGGCTTTACTGCTATCCACCCAATTACGGGCGAAGAAGTACCTGTTTGGACGGCTAATTTTGTCTTGATGGATTACGGTTCAGGTGCGGTTATGTCGGTACCGGCTCACGATGAGCGTGACCATGAATTCGCCAAGGCTTTCCAGCTTCCTATCAAGCAGGTGATTGCGCCGGAAGACGGCAACGACATAGATGTACAAGAAGAAGCTTTTGTTGAAAAAGGCGTATTGGTGACTTCAGGTGAATTCACCGGCCTAAGCTCGGCAGAAGCCTTTGATGCCATTGTTGCCAAGTTCGAAGCGCTAGGCACTGGCAAAAAGCGTATTAACTATCGCTTGCGTGACTGGGGTGTTTCTCGCCAGCGTTACTGGGGCACACCTATCCCGATCAAGAATCTTGAAGACGGCAGCGCGATTCCTGTTCCTTTAGATGAGCTGCCTGTTGTACTGCCTGAAGACGTTGAGCTGAACGGTGTCACCTCACCTATCAAGAGCGACCCGGAGTGGGCAAAGACGACTCATAATGGTCAGCCTGCACTACGTGAAACAGATACCTTCGATACCTTTATGGAATCGTCTTGGTATTACGCACGTTACTGTTCACCTCAGTCTGCTGACAGCATGTTAGACCCAGGCGCGGCAAATTACTGGCTGCCTGTAGACCAATATATTGGTGGTATTGAGCACGCTATTTTGCACCTGCTTTATGCGCGCTTTTTCCACAAACTGTTACGAGATGTCGGCTTGGTAAATTGTGACGAGCCGTTCAAGCGTCTGTTATGCCAAGGCATGGTATTGGCTGAAAGCTTCTATCAGGAAGACGATAAAGGTGGCAAGATCTGGATCGCGCCAGCTGAAGTCGATATCGAGACGGACGAAAAAGGCAAAACCATTAGCTGCAAGCGCAAGTCTGACGGTAGCGAAGTGTTGTCTTCTGGCATGAGCAAGATGTCGAAATCTAAGAACAACGGTGTTGACCCACAAACCACCATCGACCAGTTTGGTGCTGATACCGTTCGTTTGTTTATTATGTTTGCTGCGCCTCCTGAGCAATCATTGGAATGGTCTGACAGTGCGGTTGAAGGTTCAAACCGTTTCCTTAAGCGTATCTGGCGCCAGGTGTATTCTCACGTTTCTCAGGGCGATGTGGCTGCACTCGATGTTGCCAGCCTGAACAAAGAGCAGAAAGCGCTTCGCTTAAAAACGCATGAAACGATTGCTAAAGTAAGTGACGACGTTAGCCGCCGCTTAACCTTTAACACAGCAATCGCGGCTATTATGGAGCTAATGAATACAGCCTCGAAGTTTGTTGATGTCAGTGAGCAAGGCCGTGCGGTCATGCAGGAAACGCTTGAAACCGTTACTTTACTGCTTGCACCAATCACGCCTCATATTTCACATGAGCTATGGGAAACCCTGGGCCACAAAGACGCAGTTATCGGCGCGGGCTGGCCAAGTGTTGACGAGAGCGCCTTGGTTAAGGCTTCGCAAACGATCGTTATTCAGGTGAATGGTAAAGTAAGGTCCAAGCTTGACGTGCCTGCTGATATCAGCAAAGAAGCAATGGAACAAACTGCTTTGGATGATGAAAACGTTAAACGCTTTACAGATGACAAGACCGTTCGTAAAGTAATCGTTGTACCTGGAAAGCTGGTTAATATCGTTGCGAACTAGGCAACGATAGACCTGTTCTTTCCTCCTTAATATCGCCCCTCGCTTAAAGCTTCGGGGCGATTATTATTTCAGTGAGAGCCTTATATGCCACGTAATAAACTTTTGATCATCGTAATGATCATGCTTTTTAGTTTGCTGTCGGCATGCGGTTTCCAGCTTCGTGGTTATTCTGAACATGACGCTCCTAAGGGCTTTTCCAGTATAAAACTCGACTGCCCAACCACTCGTGCTTGGCAGCTTTGCCAAACACTACGCCAAAAGTTGATGCTGAATAATATTAGCTTTGATGACAATGCTCAGTATCGGCTAGCTATCTCCCCTATCGAGCAAGAGTCTCGTACCTTGTCGCTGCAAAGCAATGCTTCAACCGCTGAATATGGGCTGAGCTCTAAAGTAAGTTATCAATTAGTTCTTCAAGAGAGCGAAGAAGTACTCGCTGAACAGGAAATCGTCGTTCGTAATAGCTATCGCCACCAGTCCTCTGCACTATTATCAAAAGAGCGCGAGCGCAGTGAGCTACAGTCTGAACTTAGCCAGCGCATTGCTTCAGAAATATTCCGCCAGATAGATGTCGTAAATAAACAAACGCTAACTACCAGCGATTCCGGCAGTAACGAGGGCTCTGAGTAAGTATGCGCATCAAAGCTGAGCAACTTGAGAATGAGCTGAAAAAAAAGCTCTTACCGCTTTATTTGGTAACCGGTGACGAGCCACTATTGGTTCAAGAAGCTTTGGACAGCATTCGTCTGAACTGCAAAAAACAAGGCTTTGATGAGCGAAAGATTCTGGAAGTTGACCGCAAGTTCGATTGGACCAGCTTAAACGAAGAAGCTAACACTCTGTCTTTATTTGCAGAAAAGACACTAACTGAACTTCGACTTGGAAAATCTAAACCCGGTACCCCCGGTGCAAAAGCCTTTCAACAATATTGCGATAATTTGCCAGAAGATAAGATTTTACTGATCTGCGCCGATAAACTCGATGCTTCCACACTTAAAAGCAAGTGGTGTAGCCGACTTGATCAGACTGGTGCCATCATTCAAATATGGCCAATCAATCTACACGAGATGCCGCGTTGGATAGCTCAACGAGCCAATAAAATGGGCTTGAACTTAGCTCGTGACGCCGTTTCACTTTTGTCTGATAGATTAGAAGGCAACTTACTCGCTGCACAACAGGAGCTTGAGAAGCTTAAGCTTCTTCACCCTGACAGCAGTGTCGAAATTTCTACTGAAGATGTGTTGGAAAGTGTTTCAGATGCTTCTCGCTACGATGTCTTTAACCTTACCGACGCCTGTTTGACCGGAAAGGCCAAGCAAAGCGCAAAAATCATCTCCCACCTTCGCCTTGAAGGCGTAGAAGTCACCTTTGTCTTGTGGGCTTTAAGTAAAGAGATTCGCTTACTACTGAATTTGTCTCATGCCCTGAGCAAAGGTCAGCCATTGCCGGCATTATTCAAACAACATCGTATCATTCAAAAACGCCAGGCAGGTCTGTCTGCCGCCGCACAAAAGCACAGCCCTCAAAAGCTATTGGGCCTTTTAGATCAGTGTAAGAAAGTCGATGACCTGATCAAAGGTGTCGAAAAGGGCATTTCCCCTTGGGACGTGTTGACTGATATTACCTTGGCAATTGCTAAGGGATAAAGCCAAAGGTAGGCGGGGCCTCTGTCCGCGCGAACGGAACCACCGGGCTATCTGACACTCCGAGGAACGACCTGCGCCCCGGGACGGGCCGCCTACAAAATTCTCACATTCGAAAACTCATTTCCGAAGATGCTTTAATTTCCATAGATAAGCTTTTGAAAATAAAAAATAACAAAAGCACAACAAAGCATTATAAGTTCTTTAGCGCACACTCTTTATCACAAATAAACATTAAAGCCTCTTTCCGATCGCTGTTTTTACAATGTTTTTCAGAATCTAACATTTTTAGCTCACTTATAAGGGGGCAGCGCTCACTTTTTATGCTAACGTCAATTATAAGAATCATATAAGTTGTTAAGCAGTCTTCTTTTACTACCAATAGCTTCACCGAGGTAAACCTGAATGCGCTTAAAACGCAACAAACAAATATGTAGCGCGATAGTTATCGCTATCAGCTGCTTGCTATTAAGTTCAATCGCGGCAGCTGATTACAAATCAGTGATTAAGGATAAATTTTGGGGCGCCATTTATAAAAATGGCGGGCAGACCTTTTTCTGCAAAAAGTCTTTCTCAAAGAAAACACCGCTTCTCGCGGTCAGCCATATTTACCCAAGCGCTCAAGTACGTGACCACCTTCAATGCGGAACTAAACGCCAGTGCCTTCGTTCAGACGATCGCTATATGGAAATAATCTCTGATTTGCATAATGTTGTTCCGGCTGACTCTTACTTTGAGTTTAAAAGAAAAGGCGCAAAGTTCGGCAACTTAGAAGAAACGATTGAGGCCAATAATTGCGGCATTCGAAAGAAGTTACACATTATTGACCCACCTAACGAGCTCAAAGGGGATATTGCCAGAATTCTGTTTTATATGAAGGCTAACTATGACCTACCCTTGCGTACTCATATGTCTTTATTAAAACTATGGCATGAGAATGATCCACCAAGCCCGGAGGAAGTCTCACGTAATGCGATTGTGGCTGAGTATCAGGGCAATGAAAATGAGTTTATCTCCAACCCATCTTTAGCTTATAACATTGATTAACTGCATCGTCGGGTTAAAACCCGACTTACCCTGAACTCAATAACCTTAGGGCTCGATTGAGAAGCCTAGACCAGCCTTTTCTTCTAGCCTATGCAATAAGGCATCACCCATTGCTGTTGAGGGTGTCAACACTCCGCACATCTTCGGCAAGTGTTTCTTATCCAAGGCTAAACAGGCTGCACTTTCACCAAGCATTTTAGAAGTAGAACCATAACCTGGGTCTCGGTCACCTGTAACCTTGGCAACCAATGTTCGGTCATTCATACGGCCAATTACACTAAAGGTGAAGAAGCCAGCTTCACGCTCTGCTTTATTTGGCCCTTCACCAGGTTCAGGGAAAAAGCGATTAATTGTATTTTTATACCAAGACCCCGGCTTACCTGCCATCATCAAGCCTAAGGTCAATAAGCCAGCATAACCTTTGGCTCTTCCAGTAAAGCCTTTGCCGCTCATCATCGCTTCATCATAAAGGAAGTCTTTTCCATACGGGTAAGACTTCAAAGCATGAGAGCGTCGAACAACGCGCGTATTTATTGCCGCCATGATGAAAGGCATGATCCAAGCTTTTAGGTCAGAGTCGTATTTAACGCTTTGCATATCTGGCTTATCAGGGCCCGACATTTCCCCCTGAGGGTTCAAACCATAAGGGTTGAAGATCACCTTCTTAACTTCAGGGTCTTTACTCGCTTCGAGCATCACATTATTCATACTGGCAAAGGTACCGCCACTCATCGCCCCTTTTGCAGCTTTTAAGCGCATCTTGATATGGTAGCAATATTCGCCATAGTGATGTTTTGCTTCACGCTGAAGAAAGTACACACCCATGTCGGAAGGAATCGAGTCAAAACCACAACAATGGACAATCCGGCAACCGGCTTCTTTTGCCGCTTTGTGGTGCTTGTCGATCATGCGACGAATCCATTGCGTCTCGCCGGCCAGGTCGCAATAGTCAGTGCCGTTCTCGACACACGCGGCGACTAACTCGTTTCCATATTTAGCGTAAGGACCGACCGTTGTGCAGACGACTTTAGTACGTTTTGCCAGTTCATTCAGGCTAGCCGTATCGTGGCTATCGGCAAGAATAAGAGGAATGTTATCGTTACCTAAGCCTTTTCGAACTTCTTCAAGCTTGGTTTGGTTGCGTCCAGCCATTGCCCATTTTAGTTCGCCATCGAGGCCGTAGGTATTTAGATAGTATTCGGCAACTAAGCGGCCTGTAAAACCACTTGCTCCCCATATGATCACATCGAATTCGCGCTTTGTACTCATGACCTCTTCCTATTATTTTTATAGCTTATTTTCAAAGGGGTCAGACTCGATTGAAATTCAATCGAGTCTGACCCCTTTGAAATTACATGGCTGACATGCCGCCGTCAACCGGTATAGCAATACCGTTCATATAACTATTCGCTGGTGACAGTATCATGACCATGACATTCACAATTTCTTCAACTCGTGCGATACGCTTCATCGGACAGCCGCGCGCAAGGTTCTTGTTGACCTCTTCGATATTATCATTCGGATTCATCGTTGGATTATCAACCATCGGCGTTGACGTAAAGAAGGGGCAAATCGCATTAACTCGAACATTCATAGGCCCACATTCAACTGCGGCCGTTTTAGTTAGACCTATTACAGCGTGCTTGGCAGCGCCATAGGAGCTTCCCATCGGCGTTCCACCTAAACCTGCCATGGAACTTACATTCAGAATCGCACCCTCTTTTTGAGCAGCCATGACTCTTAACTGATGCTTCAGGCCAAACGCGACACCTTTAGTATTAACATCTAACTGACGAGAAAGCGTTGGGCCGTCCAGGTGAACCAATGGGCCCAGTTTAGGAGCGATACCAGCATTGTTAACAGCAATATCAAGCTTGCCAAAATTATCAACCGCAGCCTTTACGAGTTCTTCAGAATGCGCTTCTTCAGCTATATCACCCGTTAAGGCAATAACCTTACTGCCTAGGGTTTCACAATCCTGCTTTGTCAGTGTTAAGCCTTCTTCGTTGAAGTCAGCTAGCACTAAGTTCGCTCCGCGCTTGGCTAACTCTTCGGCTAGGCTTTTACCAAAGCCACTGGCAGCGCCGGTAATCAATGCTACCTTTTCTGAAAAATCTAGTAGGTTATCCATAGTTTATCTCTGAATTAATAGGTATTACTAAAACTAAAAAATGAATTCACCACAGAGAACACCGAGCGCTTTGCTTCACAGAGAAGACAAAAAAAAGTACATATTATTATACAAATATTTTCTCGGTGTAGGCCTCAGGCTGCTCTGTGATCTCGGTGATTACATTTTTTAATTTAGATCGTTAGTCCACCATCAACGACAATACACTCGCCGTTGGTGTAGGAGCTTGCATCAGATACGAGGTAAAGTACCGTACCTGCCATTTCTTCTGGCTCTGCATGACGATGCATAGGAATCATCTGCATTGCGGCTTTGTGCATTTTCTCATTAGCAAATAACGCCCCGGCAAACTTGGTTTTAGTCAGGCCAGGCAAAATAGCATTACAACGGATACCCAGCGGTGCACATTCCTTCGCGAAGGCTTTAGTCATATTGATAACCGCCGCTTTGGTAATAGAATAAATCCCCTGCATCATGCCGGGCTGTAAGCCATTAACTGAAGCAGTATTGACGATGGCACCACCGCCATTTTTCTTCATCAATTTGCCTGCAGCGACTGACATAAAAAAGTAACCACGGATATTTACATCAACAGTTTTATCATAGGCCGCTAGGTCTGTATCAAGAATATGGCCAAAGTATGGGTTGGCTGCTGCATTGTTAACTAGAATATCGAGCTTGCCGTGCTTGCTTTCGATATGAGCAAAGCATGATTCAATCTGCCCCATATCACCGACATGGCATGCTAAGGCTTCAGCGGAACCACCCGCCTCAGTAATCGCATCGGCAACCAACTGGCAGTCATCTACCTTGCGGCTTGAAACAATAACGTGTGCGCCCTGCTCTGCTAATAGCTTCGCAATCGCTTCACCGATACCACGACTTGCGCCCGTTACCAGTGCAACTTTTCCTGTTAGATCAAATAAATTTGTAGCCATGTTTTTACCTATTAGTTCTAGAAAATATTTAAACACTAAGCACTTAAACCACCGAGAATACAGAGCGCTTCGCGTCACAGAGAAAAGATAAACACTCAACCTAAGTTCTAATACCTTCTCTGTGGAGGCCGCAGGCCGCTCGGTGTGCTCTGTGGTGGAATCAATCGAGTCTGACCCCTTTGATTAACCATATTACTCCGCTACCACAACAACCTTACCTTTAACCTCTCGGTTAAAGACTTTGGCTAATGCCTCTTTTGTGTTTGCTAAAGTAAAGACTTCATCGGTGACAACCGATACTTTGCCATCTTTATGCCAGGCAAAAAGCTCCTGCATATTTTGCAGGAAGACCATAGGTTCATGCATGACGAAGCTGCCCCAAAATACACCTATCACACTGTATTCTTTCACCAAGGCGAGATTAACTGGTAGCTTGGGAATGGTGCCTGATGCAAAGCCGATGACAAGCAAACGACCATTGCGAGCCATCGCTCTTGTGCAAGCATCAAATGCCTCGCCACCAACCGGATCGTAAACGACATCTACGCCCTTGCCTTTTGTCAGATCTTTTAGCGCTTGCTTGAGATCTTGTTCCTTATAGTTAACCAGCTCATCGGCACCTTGTTCCTTGGCGATTTCTAGCTTATCTTGAGAGGAACACACTGCAATAACCTTGGCCCCCATCGCCTTGCCGATTTGCACGGCAGCTAAGCCTGTTCCGCCTGCTGCACCCAGCACGACTAGCGTTTCACCTGACTTCAATCGAGCGCGTTGCTTTAAGGCATGATGAGCCGTGCCATGAGCACACATGATATTGGCGGCATCAATATCATTCATCTCATCGGGAATAGGCATGACTAACTTTGAATTAACAACCGCCTGCTCAGCAAAGCCTCCATATTTTTGGCTGCTACAGATTAGTCGCTGGCCAACCTTCAAGTGCTTAACCCCTTCGCCAAGCGATTCCACCTCGCCACAAAATTCCATACCGGGTATAAAGGGGCGCTCAGGTTGAACTTGATACAAGCCTTGCACTAAAAGGCCATCAGGGAAGTTAACGCCTGTCGCTTTAACGTTAATACGAACTTCGCCTTTAGCCGGCTCAGGCGCTTCGACGTCTTTAAATACCAAGGTATCTATAGGACCAAACTCTTCACATACGATTGCTTTCATTTATATTTCCTAATTTTGGAAAATCTATTTGTAGGCAGAGGGGTCAACCCCGTGCTAGTCCGCTAGCGAGCCATGTAAGGCTCTGCCTACATTAGCTTTCTTCTTTAATCACGGCCAACGCGCCCATTGCCAGAAGTGGCACATAAGCTCCGACTTTACCGGCCTGTTTACTGGAAGCGTTTCCGTCTAATGCTCGTTTCGCGACGCCTTGTGCGATCGCGGCTAAACGGAAGAAGCTAAAGGCTAGATAGAATGCCCAGTGATCAATCTTGTCGATTCCCATACGTTTGCAATATCGTGCAACATATTCTTTTTCAGTTGGAATACCTAGGCTTGTGCGATCAATACCTGCTAACCCACTCATTTGACCCGGCTTCTTTTGCCCGCCGCTAGCAGGCATACGCAACTGCATACATTGGTATGCCAAGTCTGCAAAAGGATGACCCAATGTAGACAACTCCCAATCTAATACGGCCAAAATACTAACTTCACCAGACTGCAAAGCGGCACTTGAAAACATCATATTGTCGAGGCGATAGTCACCGTGAACTAAGGAAACACGGCCGTCATCTTCGGGCAGATTTTCTTCTAACCATGCGATCAATTGATCCATTGCTGGAATCGGCTTAATTTCAGATGCTTTATATTGCTGACTCCAGCGAGATAGTTGGCGCTCAAAATAGTTCCCTGGCTTGCCATAATCACTCAATCCTGCACTGTCTAAATCGACACTATGAATCGCAGCTAGTACATCGCCCATTTGCTCGTATGCGGCGCTTCGCATTTCATTTGACGCTAGTTCTGGCAAGGCGGCATCCCAGAAGATACTGCCTGCGCAATACTCCATTACGTAGAACATGGAGCCGATAATTTCCCGGTCTTCACATAGGTGATACATGCGAGGCACCGGTACGTCAGAATCTGCTAGCGCTTGATAGACTCGAAACTCTCTGTCGACTGCATGAGCAGATTTGAGCAGTTTGCCTGGAGGCTGCCTTCTTAGAACAAAGTCCCCCGAAGGAGAAGACAGCTTGAAAGTCGGGTTTGACTGCCCCCCCTCAAATTTTGTTGCTTTAATCGGCCCAGAAAAGCCTTCGATATTGTCTGCAAGGTAAGCAGCTAGCTTAACAACATCGAGCTCATCAACATTTGTTTTTATATCCGACATACCTTCTCCTAAGCCTTACGCATCTTCATCATTTGCATTGCAGAATACCCTGCTGAGACACCACGACCAAGCTGCATCATATGAACCTGATCTGGCCCATCCGCTAGACGAATAATACGTGCCATTTGATATGCATCAGATAAGAAGAAGTCTTGGCTTAAACCTGCTGCGCCATGTATCTGAATCGCTCGATCAATTACCGTACAGGCCATTTGTGGCGCAACGATCTTGATCATGGCGATCAGGTCTTTTGCCCCTTTGTTGCCGTGTGAGTCCATTTTTGCAGCCGCTTTTAAGGTAAGCAAGCGCGCTTGTTCGATCTCGCAGTAGGACTTGGCAATGTCTTCACGCACCGAACCCTGCTTGCTCAGTGGCTTACCAAATACGACACGTTCTTCAGCTCTGACACACATTAACTCAAGTGCACGCTGTGCGGCTCCGATTAAACGCATGCAGTGGTGAATTCTACCGGGGCCTAAACGCCCTTGAGCAATTTCAAATCCACGCCCCTCACCTAGCAGTATATTCTCGGCAGGTACACGCACATTTTCGAATAAAATTTCTGCGTGACCTTCTGGCGCATCGTCATTACCGAATACTTGCATCGGTCGAACGACGGTGACACCCGGCGTGTTCATCGGTACGAGTATCATTGATTGTTGTAGGTGACGATTTTCGTTGTCCGGGTCTGTTTTGCCCATCACGATGAGTATTTCGCAACGCGGATCACACGCACCCGAGATATACCATTTACGACCATTAATGACGTAGTCTTCGCCGTCACGCGTAATAAGAGTCTGAATATTTGTTGCATCAGAGGAGGCTACATCGGGCTCAGTCATGGCAAAAGCAGAGCGAATCTCGCCTTCAAGCAAAGGTTGTAGCCATTTTTCTTTTTGCGCTTCAGTACCATAACGAACGAGTACTTCCATATTGCCTGTGTCGGGGGCGCTGCAATTAAATATTTCACTGGCAAAACGTGTCCGCCCCATGACTTCAGCCAGAGGCGCATATTCCAGGTTGCTTAAACCGTAGCCATAATCACTATCAGGCAAAAACAAATTCCATAAGCCCTGCTCTTTTGCGAGCGCTTTTAAGTCTTCAATTTGCTGAGGAATCTGCCACCTATCTTCGGCATTTTCGATAGTCTCTTTTATCTCTTGCTCAATTGGGTACAAATATTTTTCCAGAAAACTTGCCACTTCCTGAGTCAGATCTAGTACCTTCTGCGAGTATTCGAAATTCATATTTCACCTTTGTTGTTGAGCATATTGACATCAAGCCAACTTATCTTGGATGAAGGCATTATAGGCAGCAAAGAAAACATCATTGAAGTTTATTTACTTTATTTATAAATATAACTATCAGTGATACTTACAACTTAT
>NZ_LWEY01000026.1:0-566 GCF_001634935.1 Oleiphilus sp. HI0043
ATTTGCTGATTAACCGCATCAAATACCGAAGCAATCATCGTTGAATCAATTGCAGAACTACCCGCTAATTGGTCAGCGAATTGCTCATATATAAAGGTTGAAGAGCTATCTGGAAAGAAGCTTTCTTCACCAAATACGTCATACTTTTCCTCAAAAACATCTGCAAAGATGACTGCAATCTTATGTAATAAATAGGCTTTATTTGCAGCCTCGGAGTTAAAGTCAGAGCCTGATAAGAAGTCGTCATCAAGTAAACTCGGATCAGAAATCAAATTCCCTAGGGTCGCACTCCCCCCTTCAACCATCACAGAGCTTAAAGGCGTAATCATCTGATCAGGAATTTTCCCATCAACTTCAGGTGAAACGCGTGCAGATAGTTCACCAATGAAAGGTTCGCCCGTAAAGATGTCAAACCCGCCATAGGTTCTAAGCACCACTTCGTCTGGAACATCACCTTTTAGCTGCAAGCAATATTTTTCTGTCGCAGCTGATTCACAATAGTTAGTTGTACCGTCACTCGATGTAGTAAAGAACCCTTCACTATCTGTCGTAGCTGAAGGCTCACC
>NZ_LWEY01000027.1:0-577 GCF_001634935.1 Oleiphilus sp. HI0043
TTTGGCAAGGCTTTGATGCTCTTTAAGTAATCATCATAGAGCAGCACGGAAGCGTAAGCCGCATCACTACGACCAGAAAATTCTGAGAACTCATAACCAGCTCTTTCGAAAGCCGAGATCGCTTCTGGAAAATGTGACAGTTGTGTCTCGCTCTCAGCCAATAATACTAGGCGCTCTGGCAAGTCTGAATGATTGGGAAAGGTCTCGGTAAAGGCACGGTTATATCGAGCAGAAAGCGTATATTCATCGAGCGTTTTTTGCTTGCTGGCAGAACGTTTCTTAGCAGCCTTGCGTAACTGGCCGGCTTTAACGTAATGGCGATCAGCTAACTCTTTTAACAGTGGCTCCAGCTGTTCTTTTGTATAGCCCAGCGAGTCGGTAGCACCTTCAGGCTCTGGCTTCGGAGCATGCGTTTGCCAAAATTCACTGCCTAAGCCATAAGTCTCGACAAATCGCACTTTCTCGGGGTAGATATCTTTCTTAAAGCCTGCGTGAACCAGCACAGTGATGATCTGCATTTGATATTTTGGCGACCACAAACTCAGTGGCTGCCTGGCAATATAGTTCTTATAAACTA
>NZ_LWEY01000028.1:0-781 GCF_001634935.1 Oleiphilus sp. HI0043
CATAGAACATGACCAAACCCAAGGCCAACAGCAAGCCAATGCCGCCCTGCTCTCTTAACTCTTCACCAACCTGTGCGCCAACAAATTCAGCTCTGGTCAGCTCTAGCTGCACACCATTCGCAGACAAGGTGCTCGCGACTTGCGCACCAACCTTATCGTTAAACGACTCAGACAAGCGAACCAACACAGATGTTGCTGCACCAAAGTTTTGTACAACTAATTTCTCATAACCCGCTGCAAGCAACTGCTCACGCACTTCTTCAAGGTTCGGCGCTTCTTGGTATTCAACCTCTACCAGCGTCCCCCCTGTAAAATCCAAACCCAAAGCCAGACCTTTCACACCAAGCGAAGTAATTGAGGCAAGCAATAAGATGATCGAGAATGCCGCGGCAATCTTACGTTTGCCCATAAAATCTATTGTATTGTTCATCCTGAGCACCTTACCCTATCGAAATTTTCTTCAGCTGACGGCCGCCATAGGCCAAGTTAACAATCGCTCGCGTCAGTACGACAGAAGTGAAGAGCGAAGTCATAATACCGAGTGACAATGTCACCGCAAAACCTTTAACCGGGCCAGTTCCTACCGCAAACAAGATAACCGCAGCAATCAACGTGGTTATATTTGCATCGAAAATCGCTACAAATGCTCGACTATAGCCGGCATGAATAGCTTGCTGAGGAGAAAGACCGTTTGCCAGCTCCTCGCGGATACGAGCAAAGATCAACACGTTTGCATCAACCGCCATACCGACAGTCAGTACAATACCAGCGATGCCTGGCA
>NZ_LWEY01000029.1:0-818 GCF_001634935.1 Oleiphilus sp. HI0043
AAGCTGAAACTTCCTGAATCGTTTCTCCCATTATTCCTTCTGTCGTGCCATGGCCATTATTGATTGGTTTAAGCGGTGTACTGCAGGCCGAAAGCAAGGTGATCATGCTAAGCAAGACTAATAGGCGCATAAGTGTCATCTCCGAATTTAAAGTAGCTAATTTTAGCACTATAGCCTTTAGCATCGTCCAGAGGTAGCATGTATTGGTCTATTGGCTACATAGCTTTCAATCGAGTCTGACCCCCTTGAAAAAAGATGATTAAGAAACTTAAGTTTCAGCGCCTTTTGGCGATGATTTATATCGGTGCAGCACTGGGAATCATACATTTCTGGTGGCAGTTCTTTAACGGCTCGCTCTTTTCTATCGAAGAGCTAAGAGCACTGATGCCACATTTTGAAGGCTATTACTTGTGGGAAAGAAGCTTTGTGCTGCCTGATTTAATTCTGGCCTTTGGTATGCTAGTTTCTGCCCTGCCTTTGTGGTGCAACCAATGGATGCAAAAGGGCCGAGTACTCGCAGCAGCCTGCGCCGGTGCGGCACTGTTCCTGGGGTTACTGGATTTGAGTTATGGTTTTTCGAGTGGTCTCTACCGCTTAGACCACCGTTTTGCAGGTGTCGTATTAGAAGCCGGCTTATCGATCACGGCAGTTGGCCTCTTAGGTCTAATCATTTTACTTTTTAGCCCCCAACAAGCTCGACCAGATTAAGCATCTGCTTCTAGCGACTCCTTCAGTAGTATCGTCTTCAATATATCGGGGTGGGTAACGATCCCGACAATCTGTTGATTCTCGAATACCGCTATCGCGTCCAAGCCATA
>NZ_LWEY01000030.1:0-774 GCF_001634935.1 Oleiphilus sp. HI0043
GAGTATGGTTTCCCAGCTACCTACAAGTTAACTAAATGGCCTGAGGAACAAACAAGACTATTTTAAAGAAGCGTAGTAAGCCGCTAAATTATCAATATCAGCGTCACTCAATGCAGCTGCCTGGCCCTGCATGATTGCCGCCATACCACCGTTACGCTGCTTGGTTTTATAAGCTTTCAGTGAGCTCACCAAATAAGCTTCGTTTTGTCCTGCCAAATTAGGGTAAGTTGGAATAGCTGCAATACCGGCAGCACCATGACAGGCTGCACATACTGCTGATTTAGCTTTACCCGCAGCAGCATCACCTGCTACAACACTTCCACTTACTGCAAGTGAACCCGCTACCAAAACCGATGTAACTAGCTTTCTCATCATTATTTCTCTCTCTATTTTTACCAAGGTTTTACCTTAATCCGACAATCCATCGTATTATCAGCGTAATGCACATAGCTTAGCTCAAGGGACAATATTTGTCATGAGACTTCAGCGGCACAACAGCATCTTATTACATAGCACGAAGCTATCTCTACCCGGTTTCCGGCTTACTTGACCTGAGTCAACTGGTATTGCTATCAAGTACGTTATATTGAACCTATAGCGTCAAGTATTAGTCTTGATCGCTCGTTTTAATCAAGTGTGGTAACTTGTTATGCCTCGGTTTTCCGGGGCTTTTTTTTGCCTAAGCATTCACCATCCTGGGCCAATACAGCCAAATAATGTCACAAATTTGCAATAGCTTTTAAGTAATTTATATACAAAGCAAAATCTTAGCTA
>NZ_LWEY01000031.1:0-629 GCF_001634935.1 Oleiphilus sp. HI0043
CAAGGCTAATTGCTTCCCGCCACCTAGTATCATAGCTCTGTCGATATGCGCTTCAACACCAGGGAGAACATGAGAACAAAGAATCACTGCGCAACCATCGCTTCGTAGTTCGTCTACCGTACGATAAAAATAATCGGTTGCGATAGGGTCTAAGCCAACGGTGGGCTCATCCAGTAATAATAGTTTAGGTTTGCCTAGCAGTGCTTGCGCCAAACCAAGGCGCTGCCTCATACCTTTAAAGTAGGTTTTGACTGCTCGATTTGCTGCAGCTTGAAGGCCAACACTCTCAAGTAACCGTTCAGCCTCGTTCTTTTTAAAGCCTTTAAGTTTGGCGAAGTAAGTGAGTATATCGCGCCCGCTTAGGTGATCATAAAAGCTAACATTTTCGGGTAGATAACCAAACTTCTGGCGAATGTGGTGAGCTTTTTTGTCTCGAGGTGACTGGCCAAGGGTTAGTACTTCGCCTTGACAAGGCTCAAGCACGCCCAGGATGATTTTCATCAGCGTACTTTTGCCAGCGCCGTTATGACCAAACAAGCCAAGCACTTCGCCTGGAGGCAAGTCCAGATTGATTGCCTCGAGTGCTTTTAGCTCGCCATAATGTTTGGAGACTGAGTCAAGCTTAACAA
>NZ_LWEY01000032.1:0-1305 GCF_001634935.1 Oleiphilus sp. HI0043
GAAGGGAATTGATTTAGCCATTGCATTGAGGAATATGGAGTCTTACAAAGAAACGCCTATTTTGATGCTAACAACTGAGTCAGACCCTAGGCTGAAAAAAGTAGGTAAAGATACCGGTATAACTGGTTGGATTCTAAAGCCCTTGAGTCCTCAGCGCTTCAAACCAGCCATAGAAAAGCTGTTGGATATTGCCTAAGTCTTAGCAATTCTTGCCATTATGATCGATGATGCTCTTCTCACCCTGGCTTTGTCACCTATTCTCGTTCCGCAGGGAATCTATACTAAAAAAGTGACGCCTAAACTTCCTGAGCCTGAAGGTAGCCGTGAAGGTATTTTAGGTAACGGGGAGCCTTTGCGCATCTTAATTCTAGGTGACTCAGCTGCTGCAGGTGTTGGCGTTGATAGTCAGAACGATGCGCTTTTAGGGCAGCTGGTGTCGAAACTGTCGCAGTACCGCGCTATCGAGTGGCGCCTTTTAGCCGAAACAGGCTTGAAGACATCTGAGATGCTAGAGCGCCTACATGCGCTTGAGGCTTTTAAAACCGATGTTGTCATTACTTCCTTAGGTGTCAATGATATAACCGGCGGGACACGACTGAAACACTGGCTAGAGCAGCAAAGAGAGTTAAAACTGCTGCTTCAAGACAAGTTTCAAGCGCGTCATATCTTCTTGAGCAGTGTACCTCCCATGCATGAATTTCCGGCTCTACCTCAGCCACTTCGCTGGTTTTTGGGGCGTCGTTCTCGTGCAATGAATAGTGCTTTGAACGAACAGGCAGCACTAGATGAGGCTTTAGCTTTTGTTAGTGTTCAGTTTCCTATGCAAAAAGAGTTCTTTGCCAGTGATGGCTTCCATCCCAGTGCGCAGGCTTACCGCTTATGGTCAGAAGCTTTACTTGAGCACTTTAAAGAGCGTTGTTTATTGCCCCAGCGTTGAAGGTATCGTCGAGCAGCATTCCAGGCTGATCATCGCTTTTTTGCGTTCTGCTCCCCAGCGATATTGATTAATCTCCCCCGTACTTCTAATGACCCGGTGACAGGGAATCAAATAGGCAATATTGTTCTTCGCAATGGCTGAAGCGACGGCTCTGGTAGTATTTGGTTGATTGATTTGCTCAGCAACCTGTTGATAAGAGCGCAACTCGCCTTCAGGAATCTTCAGTAAGGCCTCCCATACCAACAGTTGGAAAGGCGTTCCTTTGCAGAGCAAGTTCAACTTGTTCTCGTTTGCTGGTCCAGAGTCGAAAATACGTTTTAGGGTAGTTAATGTGCTCGCTTGGTTTTGCTTTAGTTCAGCATGTGGCC
>NZ_LWEY01000033.1:0-712 GCF_001634935.1 Oleiphilus sp. HI0043
GCTGGCGAATGGCACTGTGTTGCTTTACCGCCAACCTTTGACGAAACCACCATCCGTGCACTATGCCTTGCAACCACCGATTTTCTTGCGCCACTGAATTTTTGATTCTTTCAATTACCGCCAACTTTTAACGAAACCACCATCATTGCACCCTGCCTTGCGACCACCGAAATTCTTGTGCCACGGAGTCTATTTTTTGCTTTTTTGGCATATAACGCCTAGCACATGGGCGGAGTACTTTGGCGGGGCTTTTTGCGTGTCTTTGCAAAAAACGCGACACAGTACGGAGTCCTATGGTGCTGCTCGTTAGGTACATTTTAACCACCTTGACTTCATTAATTTAATAACACCAAAAAAGGAAACCAAACCAACCAAGGTGATGATAATACCCCACAGGATACTGATTTGAGGCTCCCTTTCAAAGAAGCTGTTTATTATGGCTGAGATACCAATCCCAACGACACCTAATAGACAAAAACAGACTACAGAAAGGAAATAATTTATAGCTGTTTTCCATTTTGGAGTCTCGGAAAGGTATGTGGCATACGATAAAACGGAAACCGATACTGAGAGCATAATTACTATTCTAAGAGGCATTTCACCGTTTGATGTAGCCTCAATAGGTATTTGAAACACAGACAACGCAACTACAAAAATCGAGAAATATACTCCAAGAGTTAAGGCTAGTTGTGCCCATTGATTATTGGCATTC
>NZ_LWEY01000034.1:0-1424 GCF_001634935.1 Oleiphilus sp. HI0043
CAACCTGTTTCCAGAAAGGTTGTAGATCAATTCCTTGCTCTTCGGCATAGCGCGAGAAATGGTTTAGATAAGTAGCAGACAGAAGTTCAGGGTTCATAGGCTAAATTGATGCTTAGTTTTATCTTTATAAGCTAGCCGCAAGCTAGTTCAAATGCAATGAAAATACACAAAAACTTAGAAGAACTGAACGCCCCTTCCGCGTAAAGCTCCGTTTCCTAGGTCCGGATAGTTTAGGTTCGATAGATCCATACCACTTAGCGTTATAGAGTGCAGGCTAGCTTGTTTTTCTACAGTAGTAATGCCAAAACAAATTTATCTGGATACTAGAATTAAAAGGCGCATCACACTTCAGCGACTAACAGACCTAATGAGTCGAAGATCTAATGAGTCGAAGATCTAATGGTTTTATTTTTTAACAGCGTTGCATGGGCGATTTCTGCTTGGGAGGAAGGATGACAGTTTGAATCTACTGCTGTTTCAGCATCAGCTAATGGCATGCAGTAAGATTAAAGCAGAGCACTAAGATATAAGCAGCTTATTGTCTAAGTTGCGTTTGTCTGGATAACTTGATTATGTCCGCTAATCACCAATTCCCGATATCAATCGACGATTCAGAATCAGTAAGTTTCGGCCAACCTTGAAGCAAGTGCCAAGGTCTGAAATTGGCACATTGCTGACTAAGATTGGGCAGGGCATTTCTAGGCTCTAGTCGAAACCGCTATTTAAGTAGGTCAGATTGCGTGCCGACTTTTTCACCTAATTAAAGAGTTCGTTGATTTAGATATAGGAAGAAAGAAGCCTCTCCTTCTAAACCAAGCGCCCCCACATATCATACTCATCAACCTCTTCGACCTCTACTTTAACCAAGTCACCGACACATAGGTGAGTTGCTCCATCGATGAAGACGTTACCATCTATTTCAGGTGCGTCTGCTGAGCTCCTACCTACCGCGCCTTCTTCAACCACTTCGTCAATGATCACCCATTGCAATGAACCAACCTTTGCTCGCAAACGTTCGGCACTAATCTCAGCCTGCTTTTCCATAAACCTTTTGTGCCTACTCTCCTTCACTTCTTCGGGGACCTGATTCGCCAAGACGTTTGCTGGCGCGCCCTCTACAGGAGAATACGTAAAGCAACCTACACGATCTAACTGGGCCTCTTCTAAAAAGTCCAATAGCTCCTGAAAATCTTGCTCTGTTTCACCCGGAAAACCAACAATGAAGGTGCTTCTTATCGTAAGTTCAGGACATATCTCGCGCCAGGAACGAATGCGATCGATGACCTTCTCGCTGTGCGCAGGACGTTTCATTGCTTTTAGTATTTTTGCACTAGCGTGCTGGAAGGGAATATCCAAATACGGCAGAATCTTTCCTTCTGCCATTAAGGGGATCAGTTTATCAACATGAGGATAAGGATAAACGT
>NZ_LWEY01000035.1:0-902 GCF_001634935.1 Oleiphilus sp. HI0043
TAGCTCGGTTCACTTAATTGAAGCTCCCTACACTAGTGAAAAAGTACTCAATCACTTTCTAGATAAGCAAACGTCAATAGCCTCAGATGAAGAAACGCCTATAACACAAGGTTTAAAAGGCAAAAAAATATTAGTGGCAGAAGACAATAAAATTAACCAGCTAGTAGTAAACGAGACACTCCTCTTACTCGGCGCAGAAATCACGTTTGCCAACAATGGCCTAGAATGTATTCAATGCTTACGAGAAAGTCAGTACGACCTGATACTGATGGATATTCAGATGCCAGAAATGGATGGCTTAGAAGCTACACAAATTATTATCACAGACTCGCTTGCTCCGGACACCCCTATCGTTGCATTGACAGCGAATGTCTTTAAAGAAGATATTGACACTTATATTGCTGCAGGAATGAAGGCCCACCTGCCCAAACCCTTCGAGCCTGAAGCCTTATGCCAACTTATTGAAGAGCTCAGCTAAAATCAGCTCTAAGTATCATCAAATAACCGCGCTATGAACACTTTATTAAATTGCATACCCTTACTCCCAAAACCCTATCGCGGGTTAATGTTCGCTAATAGTACTAAACAGAGCTAAATCCTATGAGTGTACTTATACACTCATAGCCAAGGTAACGAGCAATAGCTAAGATCTACTCTCTTAAGAATGAAACCAGTTCATTTTTCGGCATAGGTTTAGCAAAATAGTAGCCCTGGAATACATCGCAGCCATTGGCTGCCAAAATATCAGCCTGTTCTTTAGTTTCTACACCTTCAGCGACGACGGGAATAGATAAACTCTTGCTTAAGTTGATAATACTTTTTGCCAGTAGCCAATCCTGCTCGTCAATCAAAATATCATTAACGAAGCTTCGATCGATTTTCAGTTCATTGATAGGTAATTT
>NZ_LWEY01000036.1:0-1279 GCF_001634935.1 Oleiphilus sp. HI0043
CTTAGGCTCAACTGAAAAAGCAATACACCTCATAGAAGGGCTCCCCTTCGCAGTCCCCACCGATCGCTCGGAATGGGAGATCAAAGTCATTACGTTAATTTTTGTTTTTGTCTATGCCTTCTTCAAGTTTACCTGGAGCTTACGCCAATATGGTTTTGTAACCATTATGGTTGGCGGGGCGCCAACCCCTAGTGAAGACTGCAGTAATGAAGAGAGGGAGGCGCTTGCTTCACGCATGGCTTCCATGGCCTCCATGGCCGCTAACAACTTTAATAGTGGCTTACGCACTTACTATTTCTCTATCGCCATGCTGACCTGGTTTATCAACCCATGGGTATTTATGGTCGCCAGCACCCTTATTGTCTTTATTCTATTTCGTCGTGAATTTAAGTCATCCACACTTAAAATCCTGGTGGGTAAAGAAGAGCTGTCTCAAGCAATGCGCTAAAACTCAATAAAAAACAAAAAGTCACAAGTCTATTCTTTACCGATCGCGGGCTTTTTCTATACTCATTAGAACAAATATAAAACAAAGGCAATTGACCCGTAGGAGTTACAGGAATGTCTTTAGAATCGCTATTTAAAGGAAGCCCAAATTTACCCAACATCCCGAAAGTGGTGCAAGAACTGATCAAGCAGTTTAATGATCCTCATTCCAATGTTGATGAGATTTCAAAAAAAATACAGATGGACCAGGTCCTTTCTGCCAAAATTATGCGTCTAGCCAATTCCGCGCGCTATGGTGCAGGACGTAAGATCGCCTCAATCGACTCTGCAGTTGTGATGCTCGGCATCGATACCCTGAAAACCTTAGTCGTTGCCTCTGGTATTACTGGTGCTTTCCAAGACATCCCGGGCTTTGATAAAAAACAGTTCTGGCGTGATAGTTTCATGGTTGCCAGCATCAGCAAGCTAATTGCTAAACACACTGACTCAGACCCTGAAACAGCCTTCACAATCGGCATGATGCGTAACATCGGCGAGCTACTAATTCATATTTATCATGAAGAGTCTGCCGTTAAAATTGACAAGCTAGTTGAATCAGGCGCTAATCGAATTGACTTACAAGACAACCAGTTTGGCTATGACTTCACGCAAGCAGGCTCGGAACTTGCCAAACGCTGGAACTTCCCAACAGAAATTGTAAATGGAATACGTCAACAGGCTGCCCCTAACGACTTTGAAGAGTATTCCGCTTATTCAAGCATCGTTTACTTGGCCGACTACTTAAATGAAGCGTTTAAAGCCGAGCAAGAAAAGCAAGAAATTTTATCTCAGT
>NZ_LWEY01000037.1:0-1343 GCF_001634935.1 Oleiphilus sp. HI0043
TGGTTTGTTTCCCAGGGATACGCAGTCTATGCGCTAGATCATCGAGGGCATGGTCAGTCTGAAGGTAAGCGCGGGCATGTAAGGCGTTGGAGTGACTACGCGCAAGACTTGGAAACACTGCGTTCTACAGTCATGGAAGAAAAGCAATATTTACTTGGTCATTCGATGGGTGGAATGATTAGTTTGCACCACTTGTTAGAGTATCCTGGCCGATTCAGTGGTGTAGCCTTAAGTGGGCCAGCGGCTGATGTTTCAATTGCTGTCCCGTGGTTTACGCGTGTTATTGGCAATACAATGAGTTTCTTTCTACCTAGACTCAGTCTTGCTCATCCCATAGAAGCAAGTGTGGTGTGTTCTGATCCCGAGGTTGTTGCCGCTTATGCCACAGACCCATTTAATCACGGTAAGGTTAGTGCACGTTGGTTTACAGAGTATTTATCGGCAGTTACTAAGCTACGCAAGCAGGCTTCGCAAATCAAAACGCCCATCGCTATATGGCACGGAGAAGGCGATGAACTCGTTGAGCCCTGGGTGAGTGAACACTTATTTGATCGTTTAGAGATGACTAATAAGCAAAGAAAAATCGTTCCAAAGGCGTTGCATGAGATTTTATTAGAGCCAAGCTGGCCGGAAACTGCGAAAGAAATGAAAAATTGGTTGGAGCGGTTTTAGCTTAGCGGTAGAATGGCGCGCTTTATTAAGTGTGTTATTTCGCTTTTTTCAGTTTTAAGGAATGTGAGTCAATAGATGTTGGAAGTAAACCCGCTAGTGCAGCAAATAAAAGATATGTCTGAGCGTGTGCAAACGCTTAGGGGGTATCTTTGACTTTGATGTAAAAAAAGAGCGACTTGTAGAAGTTGAACGTGAATTAGAATTGCCTAGTGTCTGGGATGATCCGGACAACGCGCAAGCGCTTGGCAAAGAACGCTCTAATCTAGAAGCTGTTGTAGCAACCATAGAAAATCTCGACGTTGGTCTGGTGGACGCTCAGGAGCTGCTGGATATGGCTGTGGAAGAGCAAGATGAAGAAACGGTTTCTGCTGTTGAAGATGAGCTTGGCACGCTAAGTGAAAAGCTTGAAACGCTAGAGTTTCGAAGAATGTTTTCTGGCGAGATGGATGAAAACAACGCATATCTCGATATTCAGTCTGGCTCAGGTGGTACCGAGGCTCAAGATTGGGCCAGCATGTTATTGCGTATGTTCTTACGGTGGGGGGAGAAGAAAGGTTTCAAGACTGAAATCATTGAACTCTCCGACGGTGAAGTTGCCGGCATCAAAAGTGCGACAATCCAATTTACCGGTGAATATGCATTTGGTTGGTTACGTACAGAGACAGGTGTCC
>NZ_LWEY01000038.1:0-1345 GCF_001634935.1 Oleiphilus sp. HI0043
AACGGGTTTCTTACCTGGTAAAGATCAAGAATCAAACGGTATTGTGCAAGCAGGTAGAGCAATGCTTGATTCAATTATTGACCTAAGAACGCCTCGTTTTTTGGTGATCATTCGTAACGCTTTCGGTGGTGCTTACGCTTCTTACAACTGCTATCAGACAGGTGCAGACTTTGTATGCGCCCTGCCTTCTACCAGAGCAGCCGTAATGGGACCAGCAGGTGTAGAATTTGTCTATAAGAAGGAGTTACGCGCTATTCGCGGTGCGGTTAAGACAGGCGAGCAAAGTGCCGAATGGGGCGCTGAGCAAGAAGCCTTACTCGCAAAACGCTATGAAGAAGAATTGATGAACCCAAATGAGGCGTTGAGCCTAGGGTCGATCTCTCAAATTGTTATGCCCAGAGACATGCGCAAGGTCTTGTGCGAACAGCTCAATTTCCACTTATCACACTATACACCTGAGCCACTCGGCGGCGTACAAAGGGAGTCTTTCTAATGAGTAACGAACATTACCTTAACAACCCGCTGACTCATCAAGACCGTCGTTTAGGCCAATCAGACAGCACTTGGGTACGTAGCTTCTCGTGTGAAGACATTCGCCCCTTAATCATTTGTCGTGGCCCTATTCGTAAAGAAGCAATGGATGTATTTGCAGAAATGGGAGTGACGCATTGCGGTATCTTATTGTCTGAAAAAGACAGTATTGTTTATCAAAATGCCTTGGCGCCAGAACTGCGCCAAATCAACAATCCTGACCGCATTCACCGTGTGCCAGACTACAGCGGCGCAGATAAAGAAGAGCGTGTTCAGCGCATAGAACAGATCATTCGCATTGCTAAAGAGAACAACTATAACGCTATTTTTGCCGGCTACGGCTTTATGGCCGAAGACGAAGCGATGGTTGGCGCAATGGAAGAAGCCGGTCTGAACTTTATTGGCCCTTGCTCGGAAACGGTTCATAAAGCAGGCCTAAAAGACGAGGCGAAGCGCACCGCATTGCAAGTCGGCGTCAGTGTAACGCCTGGAATCAACAATGCTACTGCCTTGACACTCCTTAAAAAGCATAGCGATGAAAAGGCGCTACTGTCTTTAGTCAAAAAAGAAGGCTTAGCACTCAACCAAGAACGCTTTGAAAATGCCGACTCAATTGAAGATAAAGCCGACGTCGTGCTTGATGCAGGCTACAAAAAAGGCATCGACCTTTATAGCGTGGCAGAGCTTCAGGAAACCATCCGCGAGCAAGTAATCAAGATTGGCCAGGAGTACCCTGAAAACCGTATTCGCCTGAAATGCATCGGCGGTGGCGGCGGTAAAGGCCAACGCATACTCTCCAGCCCTTCAAGCTTTA
>NZ_LWEY01000039.1:0-934 GCF_001634935.1 Oleiphilus sp. HI0043
TGCAACAGCTCAAATTGCCTCAGCAGCAACAGAGCAAGCTTCCGTAGCACAAGATATGGCAAGAGGTGTGCAAAATACCGCTGATGGCATTAATGAATCATTCACCATTTTCAAAGATATGTATAAAAATGTCGAATATCTACGTGACCTGCAAGTAGAGTGTTTGAGCTACTTTGATGTAAGCAACGATGATGTACTGCTTCGCATGGCCAAGAGTGACCATATTGTGTGGGTAGATAAGGTTATCCGTTTTGCATTATTTGGACAAAACAGCGTACAAGAGAGTGAGCTAAAAGATCATACCCAATGTCGCCTTGGGAAATACCTAATGTCTGATAAAGGACAGCAGCTAAGTTCCAAGAGTCGCTTCAAAGAGCTTTATGAAGATGTTCATCCGAAAGTACACGCTAAGGGCATAGAAATCTATAAGGTCGCACGAGCAGGCGCTGAACCATTATCTCTGCAGGGTGCAGTTGAAGAGCTTATTGGCTTATCAGATAGCGTATTGGATATTCTTAATGAATTTATCCAGCACCGTTAGAATTTCTTAGACCTTGCAATATTACCTCTGTTTCAGAAGGTGAAAAACAGCCCGCCAATATGAGGCTTGTGGCGCTTCGAAATGCTTGCTTTAGATCTCGCCGGCAATGCTAGGTTTAGGTCTGCTTTCAAAAGCAAAAAAAGTGGCGTATTAATCATAGCAACAAATTTAGCGACGCTAAGCTTCATCTATTTTTTTGCACAACTGCAAATTCAAAGCTTAGCTAAAGCACTATTTCTCTAGCTTCAAAAGCACCCTGCGATTCAGCTCTTGCGCCTGAGCCGAGTCTTCTTTTCTGGCTGGTCTAGAGTCACCATAGCCTTTAGCACTGATACGAGCTTCTGCGACTCCCTCAGAAATAAAGAAGTCCATTAAGGTTTCCGCGCGTCTTTC
>NZ_LWEY01000040.1:0-880 GCF_001634935.1 Oleiphilus sp. HI0043
AAACAAAAGTCTTCAATATAGACAGACTTTCTGTAATCCCATTCACGAAGGCGTATGCCATCACCAATGGCTAAATCATCGTTATGCGGGGCGGGTAAATCCAGGTCGAACTTGATCTTAGCTGCGCCAGCCCGGCGCTTACGAGAAAGCGTAATAATATCCAGATCTTCTGCAACGGAACTGGCATCATCGTCTACATCCTCTTCCTGAGGTCTGTCTAGATCAACATGCTCCGTCCAGCTGAATAAGCTATCGAGCATAAAGATTAATAAGCCATCGGTCTTCTTGGCATCATCGGTGCGCTGAGCATCTTTACGCGGGCCACGAACTTTCTCAGTCTGGGCACCGCTGCTTTCAGCTGGCAGCTCTTCTTCATCTTCTTCAATCGGTGCAACACTAACCCCATGAATCGGTTCNGGGTAGAGCCATAGGCTAATCGGGAAAGGGTCGCCCGGCGCTTTCGGGAGTGTTTCGACGCTCCCTGGGTCTTTTAGTGCTTGATGTATCGCAAGCTCGCGATCAAGTCTTTCACCCTGTAATTTTTCCAAAGGAGGTCGCAAAGGCAAAACCGCGTCGACAAGGCGGAAATACCGCTCTCTTAACCCCGGTTTTGACTTTAGGATCTCTAGCGTCGCTTGCTGGTTATCGGTAAACCAGTGCGTCACTTTCGGTAGTTGAGCGGCCAAGGCCGTCAACCAGAAATATAAATCTTCGTTTAAAGCTTTGTCTTCAAATAAGGCATGTGATGTTGGCAAACGCAGACTACGTTCATCCTGCCATGCCAATTCACTTCGCTTATGCGTCCCCGCCATACGTTGAATCAGTCTACGACGAAATTTCAGCTCGCGTCCCATTGCACCTTCTATCACTTTGCCTGGGC
>NZ_LWEY01000041.1:0-944 GCF_001634935.1 Oleiphilus sp. HI0043
TGGCTAATAATAAAACTACTGCTGAGTTGGGTGTGCAATTTGATGTACTACCCGAAGTTCACTCCTTTCCTCTGGAGATTGCGAAAGATCAGCTAGTGACCCTGGACTGTCTGCGTCTCGATAAAGTACATCCTTTTATATCGGGGAACAAATGGTACAAGCTAAAGCATCATTTACTAGCGGCTGTCGCGGCGGGCAAATCACAAATTGTAAGTTTTGGTGGTGCCCACTCAAATCATTTGCATGCCTTGGCTTATGCCGCAAATCAATTGAATCTGGACTCTGTCGGTATTGTTCGAGGTGAACCACACGGCGATTTGACATCTACTCTGCAGGATTGCGAAAAGTGGGGGATGAAGATTCAATGGCTTGATCGTGAAACGTATCGTCACACTGCTTCTAACACTACACCTGATATGTATAAAGAGGCAATGCCCGAAGCCTGGGTTGTTCCTGAAGGTGGTGCAGGTAGACAAGGCACGCTAGGAATCGAAAGTTTATTTAATACCTTGCATCATGCGGGGCAACTTAACTATGACTTGATAGCTTGTGCTGTGGGCTCAGGCGCAACCTTGGCAGGGATTGCTCAGGCAAATATTGGTCGAGCCCAGTGTGTTGGATTTTCTGCACTAAAAAATGCTCACGACCTGGAGCATCGCGTAGAGCGGCAGTTATCAGGTGCCAGTAGGGTTAACCCTTGGAGAATATGTCATCACTATCATTTCGGTGGCTTTGCCAAAATCAATAGTCGTCTGACGGAATTTATTTCTGATGTTTATGATGAGCATGGTTTGGTTCTAGACCCTGTTTATACAGGAAAGATGATGTATGGGCTGGCGGAGTATATTCATCAAGGAAGAATCCAGGCGGGAGCGCGAGTATTAGCTGTTCATACTGGCGGGCTACAGGGCTGGCGTGGATTTGGTGAATCCTATCAGCGTTTC
>NZ_LWEY01000042.1:0-952 GCF_001634935.1 Oleiphilus sp. HI0043
ACACTCAAATTCATCGGCATTTCCAAGAGGAGCTTTGTCATGCGAAATATGCCTTGGGCTGAGAAACTAGACAGTACTCCCTTTATCGCCTTACTAACGATCATTACACTAACATCGTGGCTAATACAGCCCTCGTCATATTGGACCGTTTTTCTTATTGCTCTTTCTGGGCTCTCATCTATATTCCTGATCTATAAACGAAACCAGTTTTTTGCACCTCTCAAAGATGTTTCACGCTTACTTCAACAAAACGGTGTACAACACCGAGACCTCCCTCTCCATTCTCGATCTGGACACTCCGTCCTGGAAGCACTACGCCACTATTTACTCAATCAAGAACGCTCTGTTCAGCATAGAGACGGTTACTTTACTGAGTTTAACCATATGGCGAGTGAGTTATCGATCAGCGCTTCAACCTCGGCAAAAAATGCCATGGAACAAAAGCAGGCAATCTCCTCTTCGGCTGCAGCAGTCACTCAACTGAGTGCCAGCGTGAGCGATGTTGCAACGCAAGTTCGAGAAACCCATGCCGACATTGATACTTCACGTAAGCAAATTGCATAAGGGCGTGCCGAAGCGCAAAAAGCCTGCATTGAGATTGAGAAGATGACTGCCTTGTCTGAAGAAAGCGTCAAAATGGTGGATGTCTTGTTTGAGCAGTCAAACAATGTTGCAGCAATGTCTAACATCATTCGGGAAATTGCCGATCAAACCAACCTTCTATCTTTAAATGCTGCAATCGAAGCGGCACGCGCTGGTGAGCATGGGCGAGGCTTTGCAGTCGTGGCCGATGAAGTTCGAAATCTGGCAATCAGATCCCGAGAATCAGCAAACGATATTAGCGACAGTATTGAGTTATCTCACAAGCAGATGGGCAGTGTGAAACAGCAGGTCCATGATGTCGTCAGTAAAGCCAGAGAAAACTATCATAGCATCCAAAACCTTGAAGCCA
>NZ_LWEY01000043.1:0-772 GCF_001634935.1 Oleiphilus sp. HI0043
ACCTTTCCAAACATTGTGACCTTCACGTCTACAATCGTAGTACCTCAAAATCCCAACGTTGGCTCGAAGAGTATGAAGGCCAAATACTGCTAGACCTTAAGAAGATTGATCATAAGTTCGACCTCGTCATAAGCTGCATCGGCAATGATAAAGATCTCGAAGAGGTCTACCTGTCCGAACAAGGCCTGCTCGCCCAATGCGATAGCAAAACACTTTTTATCGATCACACCACCGCTTCCGCTGAACTCGCTAGACGTATTGACGCCAGCACTAAGCAAAAAGGTATGGCATTTATCGACGCTCCCGTTTCTGGCGGCGAACAGGGTGCAATTAATGGCCAGCTAACCATTATGTGCGGCGGCGAAGAAGCAGCTTTCAAACAGGCAAGCGACCTTATGCGGCACTATGCCAAAGCAATGAACCTGCTTGGCCCGTGCGGCTCAGGACAACTCTGCAAAATGGCCAATCAAATGGCCGTAGCCGGTGTGGTACAAGGGCTGGCCGAGGCCATCCATTTCTCAGAGAAAGCTGGCCTGGACTGCAAGCAAGTCGTCGATGTGATATCCAAAGGAGCTGCGCAATCATGGCAAATGGATAATCGTTCAGACACCATGATCGATGCCGAATACGAACACGGTTTTGCCGTAGATCTAATGCGCAAAGACTTAAACATCTGTTTATCTGAAGCTCGGAATATCGGCGCAAAACTTCCCCTAACGGCGCTGATTGACCAGTTTTACGCAGATGTACAGGATATGGGTGGTGCAAGGTG
>NZ_LWEY01000044.1:0-1390 GCF_001634935.1 Oleiphilus sp. HI0043
ACGTATATCTATGTCTACAACAGCTATTATAGATATAAAGGGCGAATTTTAAGTAGCCAGAACCATTGCCAAACGATGGTTGATAAGTTGGCAGCATCGGGCCAATACACATCGGCTAAAACAGCAGGCTTCAAGAAGAGCAGTAACTCCTGGAAAAGTTTGTTTGGCAACTCTAGTGGTGCGCAATGGGTCAGCGGGGGCTGGCAAAACTCGAATGTTATCGAGTGTAAAGACGACCGTGGCGAACACGGGAAAAACGGTACCACCGGCAACACTTATGCTCGCAACAATAATTCCATGTGGACGAGTAACAAATCAAAAGAAGTTAGTTGGGGAGGTTACAGAACATACGACTTCTTTTCAGCAAACTATCAAAACTGGTACAAGTACTACCGAGAGCCGGTTTCACAGTCTCGAATATCGATCATGAAGAACGTTATTACCAACCTCGTTAATAGTACCTCCGGTATCAATATTGGCTTAATGAGTTTCAATACTGACCAAGGCGGTAAACAAGGCGGGCGCGTAACAACTCCGATCGGCTACATCGAGGACAATCGTACCGCCTTTAACGCGGATTTAAAGAGCTTATCTCCTGATACATGGACTCCGCTTTCAGAAACCTTATTTGAAGCCTCTCGTTACTATTCAGGTGGCAGTGTATTCTTGGGCAGGGGCAGTGTCGCAGCGTCGAAAGACCCAAGCAGCTCTAGTAAATACAACAGTCCAATCTCTGATGAATGCCAACCCAATAACGTTGTCTTACTTACCGATGGTGAGCCTACCTATGACGCTTATAATTCAGGTTATAGTGACTCCAATGATACTGCATCACGCTCTGTAATACAGAAGACTGTTGGCTCATGTTCCGGCAACTGCCTAGATGAAATATCTCGTTATATGAACGAAAACGATATTAGCAACGAGTACGACGGCGAACAAACAGTGACGACCTATACGATTGGTTTTGAGCTGGACGATGATCTATTACGTCGTACCGCAGAAGGTACCGACTCACACGCCGGTGGTGGCGGTAAGTATTATACTGCCAACGATACCACCGAGTTAGAAAGTGCGATTAAGCAGATTTTCTCTAGCCTTAAGGATATTAGCACCTCCTTTGTTTCTCCTGGCGTCGCTGTGAACACCTTTAACCGCCTTAACCATCGTGATGAGTTATATTTCTCGGTATTCAAACCTGAAAGCGGCCCACGCTGGACAGGGAACTTGAAACGCTACCGGCTGGGTTCTGACGGTATTGTCTATGACCTAAAAGATCGCGCCGCGATTGATGAAGAAACAGGTTTTTTTAAAGGTCGTAGCAATACAGAAACCGACCCCGGTGCATGGAGCTGGTGGTCAAAAGAGATCGATGCAAACGATATTCAAC
>NZ_LWEY01000045.1:0-806 GCF_001634935.1 Oleiphilus sp. HI0043
AAACTAACCAGCTTTTGCCCACCCTCACCTTTTAGTCGTTTGACTACCAACGTATCATTTTCCAGCTCCTGTTCGCCAATAATGATACCAAGAGGTGCGCCAGACTTATCAGCTTTTTTCATCTGACTCTTGAAACTACCACCGCCTGCATTCTGCAGTACTCTCAAGGAAGTTTCACTTCTAAGCAACTCAGCAACTTCAAAGGCTTTATGTAAAGTACCTTCTCCTGCCGCCACAATAAAAATATCGACATGCTCGCTTACCGACTCAGGGACAAGCTTCAGCTCTTCAAGCAGTAGCACTAAACGCTCTACCCCCATTGCAAAACCAACTCCCGGAGTTGGCCTTCCGCCAAGCTGAGCAACCAGACCATCGTAGCGCCCACCAGCACATACCGTGCCTTGAGCACCTAAGGCATCTGTCACCCACTCAAAGACCATTTTCGAATAATAATCCAAACCTCGTACTAAGCCATGATTAACACGATACTTGATATCTGCATGATCCAGCAGCGACAACAGCTCGTTAAAGTCATCCTTAGACTCGTCTCCATAGAAATCGAACAGACTTGGCGCATTCGCGAGAATCTCTTGGGTCTTAGTATTTTTGCTATCCAGGATTCTTAGAGGATTGGTTTTCATCCTACGCAGACTATCTTCGTCAAGCTGATCAGCATAACCTTCAAGATAAGCAACTAATGCATCTTTAAAGGCCTTGCGCTCTTCAGGCAAGCCTAAAGAGTTTATCTCTAACACCACATGTTCAGATAAACCAAGCTGCTTCCACAAGCGAGCAGTCATCATGAT
>NZ_LWEY01000046.1:0-810 GCF_001634935.1 Oleiphilus sp. HI0043
TTCATAAAGACCGCTGTTTCACAGACATACTCAACAGACAAACCTTTTGCTATTTGAACAGCACTCTTAATGGGGAGCTTAGATGTAATTCTTGCCGCAATGGGTGGGTCGATATATTTGTTTGTAATCGCAAGCACGAGAAAGTTGGGGATATATCTAAGCGTTTGAGAGATAGACTCGAAAAAACGATCAAATCCTTTTCTTTCACGTTCGAGCACCGACTCAACCAAATCAAACACAGCTTCAAATTGTTCATCACTCATGCCAGAAATTATTTCTGGCAAGTCACTTTCACTCTGCCGTTCAAGTTGCTCTAATTGCTCCTCACGTTTTGCTACGCGTTCCATTCTAGCAACCTTATTGATCGATGAATGCTAATGGAACGAAAGCAACAAGAATGAGTGTTGTACCCATAACCATAAGCGGAAGAAGTAAACGCTCGTGGCGATAATAAAAGGAATCGCCCTCTTTTAAAGCGAGACTGACTTCCTCATCACCCACAACCTGACGGGTAAGTAGGTGATTTAACGAAACCGGCGGACTCAAATAACCAAGTTCGAAAGCCATCAAGCAGGTCATCCAGAAGTGAATCGGATTGATTCCGGCAGCATAAGCAACCGGAGCAATCGTACCTGTAACCAGGATAAGCGCACCAAAGGGGTCCATTACCATGCCGATCATCACCAAAAACAGAACGAGAAACGCCATCGTGCCGTAGGTAGAGCCGAAGAATTCGGGTATCTCTAGTACGCCGCCGCCCCGTTCTATAATGCCGCCAACTGTAAACGAGCAAGCCATTAACATCAGTAA
>NZ_LWEY01000047.1:0-11614 GCF_001634935.1 Oleiphilus sp. HI0043
GTTTGAAGTGCATGAAGATGATGAACAATATTTTGTGTAACTCGCCAATAGATTAATAAATAAGAACAATATTTATAACAAGAGGATGTAGCAAATGATCTCAACCATGATGGATCAGCCTTTAACCATAACTTCAGTGATGGAGTTTGCTGACAAAATTTATCCCCAGCAAGAGATTGTCTCGGTTACCGCAGATCAAGCAAGCTTTCGCTATACCTATGCAGAAGCTTTTCAACGAACGCGTCAGTTAGCTAATGCGCTAAAAGGCTTGGGTTTAAAGCAGGGTGATGTGGTTGCAACGATGGCTTGGAATGATCATCGGCATCTCGAACTTTACTATGCGATTTCCTGTTCAGGTATGGTTTGCCATACGATTAATCCGCGCTTATTTGATGAACAGATTGAATACATTGTTGAACATGCTGAAGATCAATGGCTATTCGTTGACTCCTTATTTGTACCTAAGCTAGAGCAGTTACAAGAGAAAATGCCCAATGTGAAAGGTTTTGTCGTATTGACCTCAGAGGCGAAAATGCCTGAAACCTGTTTACGCAATGTCCAGTGTTACGAAACGCTTATAGCTAAATACGAACCAGAATTTGACTGGCCTGAGCTCGAAGAATCCACAGCTTCTGCCTTGTGCTATACCTCAGGTACTACTGGTAACCCAAAGGGGGTTGTCTATAGTCACAGGTCAACAGTTCTTCATAGTTATGCCAGTAGCTTACCGGATGCCTTTGGCCTTTCGCGCCAGGACGTGGTGATGCCGATTGTTCCCATGTTTCACGTTAATGGCTGGGGGATCGTTTATTCAGCTCCCATGGCTGGCGCAAAATTAGTGATGCCAGGTCCTAAAATGGCTGACGGTGAGACTCTGACCAAATTAATCAATGACGAAAAAATATCGATGTCGGCAGGCGTTCCGACAGTGTGGTTGGCCCTGCTTGCCTATCTGGGTGAAAGTGGTGAGTCAATTGACAGTCTCAAACGTGTGACGGTGGGAGGAGCCGCCTGTCCACTTTCAATCTTTCAAACCTTCAAAGACAAACACAATGTAGATGTAGAGCATGCTTGGGGAATGACCGAGATGAGTCCGCTCGGCACTTATAACAAAATGTCAGCGGCTGATTTTGAGTTGCCGGAAGAAGCGATTACTGAAGCCTTATTACGTCAGGGGCGTCCTATTTTCGGAGTCGACCTACGTATCGTTGATGAAGCTGGGAAGGAATTGCCTTGGGATGGAAAAAGTGCTGGTGCCGTGCAGGTTAGGGGGCCATTTATTACAGAGGGCTACCATAAGTTGGAGGGTGAATTTGCTCCGGGTGGTTGGTTCGAAACAGGTGATGTAGCCTATTTGGATACCGAATCACGAATGCAAATTACTGACCGGACCAAGGATATTATTAAATCGGGTGGAGAATGGATTTCCAGTATCGAACTAGAAAACTTGGCAATGAATCATCCAGATGTGGCTGAAGCGGCAGTGATTGGTGTTGCTCACGAGAAATGGACGGAGCGTCCTTTGTTGGTGTTGGTTAGAAAACCGAATGCAGCACTAAATGAGCAAGAGATCCTGTCTTTCTTTAACGAAAAAGTTGCCCGCTGGTGGATACCCACTGCTTGTGAATTCGTTGAAGAATTACCGCATACGGCAACGGGAAAACTCGATAAAAAGGTGATTCGAGAGCAGTTTAAAGGTTTCGAATGGAAAGAATGATAATTCAGGTCAGAGTAAAAATGCCTGTTTTTACTCTGGCCCCAATTTTTGAACTAAGCCTCTTGCGAGTTCCTTGTTCTTTTGGTTGAGCTTTGGGTCGAAGCCAATGTTCCCCATCCAGCCTCCACCAAATGATAAACACATGATGGAGTAGGCTGTTTGCTCAAGCTCTTTTTCATCTATGTTAGGGTTTAGTTCGGCTAGTTCCTGCTTTAGCCCTAGCAGAAAGAAGTCGTAGATAGACTTCACTGCCGCTTGTACATCTGGGTCGTAAAGGCTTACGGGTAACAAGGCAGCCACCAGACGTGTTGCCGGTAGGTTGTTAAACGCTTCGCTAAATATGTAGTCAAAAGCCGCTTCAAAACGCTTTTCCGGTTCAGCTACGTTCATGCTTTGTTGAACACTGTCTTCAAACTTGCTGATAATTCTCTTTACACCAGCTTCAATAAGCTCCTTGCGATTACCGACATAATGACGAATCATCCTCCTGGCCATGCCAGCTTCTTCAGCAACCATATCCAGTGTCATACCTTGCAGTCCTTTCGTTTCGACGCAGCGTTCAAAGGCATCCAGGATTTCACTGACTCGTTCTACTTTTAAGCTCTTTCTTCCCATTTCTCTTCCGTTAAATTGATGGGCCTATCTATGGCTAGGGATTCTAATGCCTAAAGAGATCTAAATCATTCGTTTCAATAATAAAAAAGAATATAAGTGATCATGAGTGGGAATTTATGTTGAAAAAAAGCATTTTGGGTTATATATTCCCTTTAATGGGAATTTAAATGTTGTTTTAGTCCGAGGTGCATAGATGTTTAATAAGAGACGTATCAAAGTTCGCGGGCCTCAGCCTTCAGGTTTGTCGATTAATCGTGATGAGGCTGGAGTGCCTCATGTCAAAGCATCATCTTTCAAGGACGCCCTTTGGGGGAGCGGTTATGCGCATGCAATAGATCGTGGCACGCAATTGCTAATGATGCGGATACTTGGGCAGGGTCGGCTAACGGAGCTGCTTTCGGATACTGAAGAGTCTTTGGCAATAGATAAGTTCTTTAGGCGAGCAAATTGGTATGGCAATTTAACGCAAGAGTTGAATAAGCTCGATGTCGTCTCACTATCACAGATTCAATCCTACTGTGATGGTGTCAATGCGGGCTTTTCAGCCGGTGAATTTTCTTTAATGAAGCTCTTGGGTTATCAGGCAGAACCTTGGAAAGTGCAGGATATTATTCTTATATCGCGAATGACGAGCTACCTGACTTTGGCGCAATCGCAGGCGGAAGTAGAACGTTTCTTTATTGAATTGACGCAATCAGGCGTCTCTACAGAAGCTCTGGCTGAACTATTTCCCATTGACGTTAAGCGTTTTGACCGTGAACTGGTGGAGAGTATTCAGCTTCAGGAACGAATTGTTCCGCGTGAAGTGATCTGGAATCAGGCCTTGCCTAGAATGATGGCGTCTAACAATTGGGTTGTCGCAGGCAGCCGTACAAAATCTGGGCGAGCAATCATGGCCAATGATCCTCACCTGGAAGTAAATCGTTTGCCCAATGTTTGGTGTGAGCAAAGCTTATCATGGAGCGGCGGTTCGCTAATCGGAATGGGGATGCCCGGTTTGCCTGGTGTGTTGGTTGGTCGCAATAAGCAGGTTGCTTGGGGAGTGACTTATACCTTCATGGATACGGTAGATAGTTGGGTAGAAGATTGTAAGGGTGGGCAGTATCGGAAAGACGGTGCTTGGCATGATTTCGCTACTCGCAGAGAGGTGATAAAACGGAAAAAGTCAGCGGATGTTGAGCTTTGTTATTACGAGAATAAGCATGGCGTACTCGAAGGTGATCCGGCTATCGCGGGTCATTACATTGCTACGCGTTGGGCTGCTGCAGATTCAGGTGCTGCGTCTATTATGGCTGCCTTGAAGATGGGGGATATGTCTTCAGCTGCAGAGGCAATGGCTACCTTGGGTAAGATCGAGTCAGCCTGGAACTGGGTGATTGCTGATTCTGAGGATAACATTGCTTATCAGATGTCGGGTCTAATGCCTAAGCGCTGTGCTGGTTGGAATGGGTTTGTGCCAATATCGGGCTGTGATTCAAACAATGATTGGCAGGGTCTGGTGGATATAGAAGACTTGCCTTGTGCCTATAATCCCGAAAATGGCTATTTAGTCACGGCGAATCAGGATCTAAACCACCTGGGGCGTGTTGATCCAATTAATATGCCGATGGGGGATTACCGAGCGAGTAGAATTGAAGAGGTATTGGCGAGCCATAAAACGCACGATATCGAATCAATGAAAGCTCTGCAGATGGACGTTTATTCAAAGCAAGCAGGGTTGTTTCTAGATATTCTATTGCCGCTGCTGGAATCAAATGGTGAAACAGGTGAACTCTATCAGATGCTTAAGCAATGGGATCACCGTTATGACCTGGACTCTATAGGCGCTCCAGTTTTTGAGGCATTCTATGATTTACTGAGAAAAGAAGTCTTTGGTTTGCAGAGGATAGGTTTGGGTGGCGATGTGATTGAGCACTTATCCCAGGATAGTGGATTGTTTATCGATTTCTATCAGAATTTTGACCGTATATTAGTGAGCGATAAATCTGCCTGGTATTGCGATATCACACGCGATGAAGCCTACCTTTCAGCCTTCAATAAACTCAAAGCACTAAAGGAGCCGTTATCGAAGAAGCATAATCAGAGTTGGGGAGAGGTGAATACTATTGCTTTGAACAATATTGTATTCCAAGGGAAGCTGCCGACCTTGCTCGGTTTTGATACTGAGTCGATACCCTTGCTGGGCGGGCGGGCAACGCCTCACCAAGGTCAGGTTTATCGTAGCGCTGGGCGTGACACCAGTTTCGCGCCATCGGTGCGTTTGATTGCTGATATGGGCGAGTCAAGCTTACATACTTGTTTGGCAGGCGGTCCTTCAGATAGTCGCTTCTCGCGATGGTATAAGTCCGGATTAGACGATTGGCGTGTCGGACGTTATAAAATCCTGGATAGCTGAGCTAGTCCGTGGGTGAGATAACTTGTTTTGTTAGCAAAGACTCGCGAAGTTGTTCTGTTCTTCGGTAGTTAACCAATAGGTCAGATATTCCTAGTAGAGAGCCTGAACGTACATTCAATGTTTCTGTATTAGCTTGATAAAGTACCTCGAAATAGTCGACAAAGCCAAATATTTGAGAATAACTTTTTGCGTAAATATAGCCCTGATATTGATGTGAAATCTCGGTGCGAGGGAGCTGGTTTACACTAGCAACTACATGTGGCCACGCCTTTTCAAAAGGCATGGATAGGGAAAACTGATCTATTTTGTGAAAAAAGGTACTTGCTTCAGTTGAGACGCAATTAGGCAGTGGTGGGCACCAATTGAGACTAGGTTCAGGATCACTTTGTTGTAGCGGGCTGACAGCGCAGCCACTTGTCATCGCTAGCAGAGTAAGGCTGACATAGAGAGCACAGTTCTTAGGCTTCAAGTGCTGTCACTTCCATAATTGCCTGGCGGAGTTCTGCGTTCAGAACAAATTTTGCTTCCTCTATTACACGTTCAACATCTTCACCGTATACCAACTTATTGGCGCCATTAAGTGTTAAGAATTCCTTTTTTTGCAGCGTTGCAATGAAGTTTCGGAACAGTGCTTTGTCAAAAAACTCCGGGGCATTGAGACCAAAGAGAATCGACATGCGTTCAGCCATAAGTGTACTCTGTTTTTCAAGTTCTTCGGCATCAAGCTTCCCTGAACCACTACGCGTAAGAATGGCAACAACTATGTAGTAGCGTTCCAAGGTCTGGATGATCAAACGAGATAAGATGGACAAGTTTACGAAGGCCTCACTGCCGCTTGCCGGACGAGTAATGTACTCACCGTTGTCAATTACCAGCTTGTGTTGGATGAGTACTTTTAGCCAGTCTTCAAATACTGTTTCGACCTCGTCACTGCTCCAGCGAAGGAAAAGTTCTGCCTGAATGTAAGGGTAGATTGATTTGAACAGGCTATATAGCTGAGTTTTCTCAATGCGACTGTTATTTTGCATTAAACAGGCGATCAAAGAGGGGATTGCGAACAAGTGAAGTATATTATTTCGGTTGTAAGTGAGCGACACAGCATTTCTATCGGTCAGGCTAATAATGTCGCCCAGTTCTTGTTTTTGCCTCTCGACCAGGTGCATATTTTCAGCGTACTCAATCCAGTCAAAGCCATCACCTTCGGCAAAAGTGATATCTTCGCTGTAAGGTTGTTCTTTTAACAGGCTATTGAAGCAGTTCATTACGCGGCCTAGTACTTTCGCATCCATGGCATAGCGTTCGGTTGCCAGTAGTACCAAGGCAGTGAAATTAATAGGATTAATCGCAGCGGAGCTATTGATTCCGGTAACGATTTCCTGAGAGAGCTTGTCGACAAAACCGGACAACCATTGCGGTTTCTCGGTTTGCATTCCCGTAAAGTCTCGCCAGTTTTCTTGGTGTTGGTCCAGGTAGGCCTCAAGGTAGATAGGTTCACCAAAGTTCAAGCTAACTTTACCAAAAGAGCGGCGTAGGTTTTTAAGTGATTTGAATAGGCCAAATATAGACTCTTTTTGCTTCTTGTTGCCACGAAGCTCGCCTTGATAAGAACTGCCCTCTAATACTTTCTCATAGCCGAAATAGGTGGGTACAAAGGCGATAGGCTTTTGTTGGTCACGGAGATAGGAGGTGACAGTCATCGCTACCATGCCAGCGCGAGGCGAAAGTGTGCGTCCTGTGCGGCTTCTACCACCCTCAACAAAGTACTCTACTGAGTAGCCGCGTTTGAAAATGGTGTGGATATACTCAGAGAAAACCGTTGAGTACAGAGGGTTGCCCTTGAAGCTTCGGCGCATAAAGAAAGCACCGCCGCGGCGTAAAATTGAACCGACAATAGGAAGGTTTAAGTTAATGCCCGCTGCAATATGTGGCACCATGATTCCCTCTTCAAATAATTTGGAAGAAAGTAATAGGTAATCGATGTGGCTACGATGACAAGGTGCGTAGACGACAGCGTGATCTTTGGTGACATCACGGACTTTGTCGACATTGTTAGCGCTGATACCGTTATAAATCTTATTCCACAGTTTATTGAGTAAACGTTCAAGAAAATGGATGGTGGATATTTGTAAGTTGGAAGCCAGTTCGTCTGCGTAGCTTAAAGCTATTTGTCTGGACTGGGCTGGTGTCTTACCTTCTTCACTGGCGTGTTTCTCAATTGCGGCTTTCACTGGGCCGCTATTAATAATGCCGTGAACGAGGTTTTGTCTGTGAGATAGGTTCGGGCCCAGCACGGTTTGGCGTACACGACGAAAGTGAACACGTAAAATACGAGCGGCTTTTCGAGCACAAATCTTCTCGTCTTGCTTACTTTCCTCGAGCATTTGTTGCACAGAAAGTGGCTGATTGAATTGTACTAGGCTGCGACGGCCGTGAAGGAGTATTATCAAGAGCTTTTTGAAAGGCCCGGATACCGCCCAGCCGTCAGAAAAAAGTAATCTAAACCATGACTTTTCTTTTTCGGGGGAGCGACCCCAAAATAAAGTGACCGGAACAAGTTGAACGTCCAATGGGTCTATATCGGAATTTTTATTGCTCTCGGCAATGGTCTTGACGATTTGTTTGAGCCGATTAGTGACCATAGGGGTTTGGCGTTTTTTAAACCAGTTTCCTTGACGTTCATACAAGAAGAAAAAAGAGCGCCTAACCGAGTTTTCATTGAGTTTGAGTTGTGCTTGGGCAGAAGGGAGTCCAGACTTAATGCAGCTGTTTTCGAGGACGAGACGAGCAGAGAGTGAGCTGTATTGTAAAACATAACAAACCGGCTTGTTCGGGTCTATTTTAAGGCTTTCCGTGTCGGCACCTTTTACTTCAACGCGAACCCACAAGAATAGAATTTTTCTTAGCAGGCTAAATAGTAAAGAACTTAATCCGAAAAAATGACTCATAAACTAAGGGTCTCCGTTTAGTTCAATTATGTGCAGTACCGGGTTGCTCTACTACAAGCATTCAGCGTCTTAACTTCTGTATATGGGCTGAATCATGTAATCGAGTTGTCGAGCAGTATATGTTGGTGGGCTAGTTTATAGGCAAGCCTGCCCCAAGGCAAAATTCACTTGTTTGCTGTCGGCCATAAATCACAGCTCTGTGGCTGCTTTATCTCAAGTCTTTCACATATTTGTAACCGCAAGGTTAAATCTGTGGGGCAAAAGATTACTACCTTGAAAGCTTTGCTGAAAACACTTGAAATTAAAGAGTACGCTCTCTATATTTTCCTGCCGGGCCTTACGATCAGAGAAGACCCGTCGACTCGCATTGTAGAAGAGTCTGTCGTGAGTCAATATGTTAATCATAACAATATGAATCTAGAGTTAATTCAATTCAGAGTAAACCATGATACAAGTTTCCAATCTTACTAAAAATTTTGATGACTTCTGCGCTGTAAATAATATCAGCTTTACTGTCAAACCTGGTGAAGTCTTAGGGTTTCTAGGGCCAAATGGCGCAGGTAAATCAACAACAATGAAGATCCTGACAGGGTTTTTGGCACCCAGTGAGGGGCAGATAGCGGTAATGGGACATGATGTTTTATCGGACCCGATTGCCGCCAAGAAAGAAATTGGTTATCTGCCTGAAGGTGCACCTGCTTATGCAGATATGACGGTTATCGCATCACTAAGGTTTATCGGTCAGGTGCGAGGTTTTTCTGGGGCTCAGCTGCAGACCCGAATTGACCAGGTTGTGGAAAAGGTCGCGTTGGAACCGGTTCTGAACAAGAAGGTAGAAAACCTGTCGAAAGGTTATTGCCGCCGTTTGGGGATCGCCCAGGCCTTGATTCATGATCCCAAAGTGCTAATTCTGGATGAGCCGACTGATGGCTTGGACCCAAACCAAAAACATCAGGTTCGACAGTTAATCCACGATTTGTCAGAAGACAAGATTGTTATTGTCTCGACGCATATACTTGAAGAGGTGAGTGCGGTTTGTTCTCGTGCCATGATTTTGGCTCAAGGAGCCATCGTCTTTGATGGAACGCCTGAAGAACTAGCTGCCATGTCAGAGCATCATAACGCGGTGACAGTCAGGCTTTCAGAACATAATGAAGACATTATCAGACAGCTGCAAGCTTTACCGCAGGTTGAATCAGTTGATAGTGACTCGACAGGTTCAATCAAGGCTTACCCAGTGAATGGGCAGGCGATTCTTGCACCAATTAACTCCGTGTTACATGCCGCCAATTGTCAGATAGAAGAACTGCATGTCGAGACGGGGCAGTTGGATGATGTCTTTAGGAAGGTAACAATCGAAGCAGAGCAGGCTGCTCGTACGGGAGGTCGCTCATGAACGTCATGAATATTGTATTAAAAAGGGAGTTGGCGAGTTATTTCTCAACGCCTGTCGCTTATATCTTTATCGTTATATTTCTAATGCTCAGTGGTGTGTTTACTTTCTATTTGGGGCATTTCTTTGAGCAAGGTCAGGCTGACCTTGGGGCTTTCTTTAACTTCATTCCCTGGCTATATCTTGTTTTGGTGCCTGCAGTGGCGATGCGCTTATGGTCTGAGGAACGTCGCAGTGGCACCATTGAGTTGCTAATGACTTTACCTCTATCTACTTTGGAGCTGGTGGTTGCCAAGTTTCTTGCGGCGTGGCTTTTTATCGGTCTGGCTTTGCTTTTGACCTTCCCTTTATGGATAACCGTTAACTATCTTGGGGAGCCTGATAATGGCGTGATTTTCGCTGGATATATTGGTTCATGGCTAATGTCTGGTGGTTTTTTGGCGATAGGTTCATGCCTGTCAGCAACAACGAAAAACCAGATAATTGCCTTTATTCTAACCTTGGTGGTGTGCTTTCTAATGGTGGTAGCAGGGTTTCCAATTGTTCAGGATGTTTTCTCGTCTTGGGCGCCGTTGTGGTTGGTTGATGGCTTCGCTAACCTAAGCTTCCTGACTCACTTCGATGCGATATCCCGTGGTGTTATTGATTTGCGCGATTTTGTTTATTTTCTTGTGCTCATTTCGGCCTGGCTCTATGCCACTGTTTTGGTCGTTGATATGAAGAAAGCGGATTAAGGGGAGATAGACATGACTAATTTAAAATCATCTAAAGGTTTATTGATTGTATTTATTGCCATGTTTGTGGTGATTCTCGTGAGCTCCAAACTGCTAAGCGGTGTTCGCTGGGATTTGACTGAAAATGGTTTGTATACCTTGTCTGACGGCACTAAGAAAATAATTAAAAGTCTTGATAAGCCCGTGAACTTAACCTTGTATTTTTCTGATAAAGCGAGTTCACAGCTTCCTGCTTTAAGGACTTATGCTCAAAGAGTCGAAGAATTGTTGCAAGAGTATGTAGGTCTATCTGACGGGAAGCTCAGCTTCGAAAAAGTAGATCCTGTGCCTTTCTCGGAAGCTGAAGATGAAGCTTCCTTGGCTGGCTTGCAAGGCGTGCCAGCAGGTTCCCGAGGTGACGAAATTTACTTTGGCTTGCGTGTACAGAATGAAGACGGCGCAGAAGAAGTGATTCCATTTATGCAGCCAGACAAAGAGGCATTCCTTGAGTATGAATTGACGCGTTTGATCTCGTCTCTGTCAAAGACGGCTTTGCCTAAAGTCGGAATTTATAGTGGCGTGGAAATCAATGGCGGCTTTGATTATATGACTCGACAGACACGTCCAGCTTGGTCGATTGTCGAATATATGCAGGAAGGCTTTGAACTGGAATGGATAGAAGACAATGCCACCGAAATTCCTGAGGTGGATGTGCTCTTGCTTGTTGCACCTCAAAACCTTTCAGATAGTTTGTTGTTTGCGATAGATCAGTTTGTCCTGAAGGGTGGGAGAACCTTGGTATTTCTCGACCCGTACTCTGAGGCACTTGCCGGACAAAGCGGAATTCCTTCTGTACAACGTTCAGATCTTAATAAGTTGCTGCCTGGCTGGGGTCTCCAGTTGCGCGAAGATGTGATCGTGACTGACTTCGCAAACTCTATGGTTGTCGGGCTTGGACAGAACCGAAATCCGGTGCGACATATTGGCTTGTTAGGGATGGACCCGAGCACGGCGAGCTCAGGCGAAGACATTGTCTTGTTCGGATTAGAGAGCATGAACTGGTCTTCAGCGGGTATCCTGGATAGTCTTGAAGACCGTCAGACGGAAGTGAATGTCTTGTTATCGAGCAGTGAACAGTCAATGCCACAAAAAGCTGAGCTCTTAACAAATCTGCAAGACCCTCAAGACTTATTGAATGACTTTGAACCAACGGGCGAGCGCTATGCCCTTGCTGTAAGAGTTTCAGGGAAAGCGAAGACCGCTTTTCCTGAAGGTGTAACAGTGCAGAAGCAGATCTTATCTGATAGCGATGAGCCAAATGCTGAGGGCGACTCTTTGGATGCCGAAGAGGTTCAGAAAACCGAAACAGTTAGCGAAACGCTTTTACCGGAAATAAGCGAAGGTGAGGCGCTTAACTTGATGATTGTTGCGGATTCAGATCTACTGACAGATCGACTGTGGATTCAGGTTCAGAATTTCTTTGGTCAGCAGATTGCCACGCCTTGGGCCGATAATGGTAGTTTCCTGGTTAATGCTCTGGAAAACTTTTCGGGGCATCCGGAGCTAATTCAAATTCGTAGTCAGGGGCGCTTTAATCGTCCTTTTGATAAAGTTGAAGATATACGTATGGCGGCTGAAGAGCGCTTCCTGGAGCAGCAAGAGTTGCTCGAAGAAGAGCTTCAGGCAACTGAGAGTAAGCTGATGGATCTGGAGCGTTTACGGGGTGAAGGTGATGGTGCTCTATTTACTGATGAGCAAGCCCAAGAGTTAGAAAGCTTTCAGGTTGAGAAGCTTAAAATTCGTAAACAGTTGCGAGATGTTCAGCATCAGTTGGAC
>NZ_LWEY01000048.1:0-811 GCF_001634935.1 Oleiphilus sp. HI0043
CTAAAAGTACTCATCCAACACAAGCTGGTAATTGACAACGGTGAGTACATTACTCGTCCGGCAAGCGGCAGTGAGGCCTTCGTAAACTTGTCCATCTTATCTCGTTTGATCATCCAGACCTTGGAACGCTACTACATAGTTGTTGCCATTCTTACGCGTAGTGGTTCAGGGAAGCTTGATGCCGAAGAACTTGAAAAACAGAGTACACTTATGGCTGAACGCATGTCGATTCTCTTTGGTCTCAATGCCCCGGAGTTTTTTGACAAAGCACTGTTCCGAAACTTCATTGCAACGCTGCAAAAAAAGGAATTCTTAACACTTAATGGCGCCAATAAGTTGGTATACGGTGAAGATGTTGAACGTGTAATAGAGGAAGCAAAATTTGTTCTGAACGCAGAACTCCGCCAGGCAATTATGGAAGTGACAGCACTTGAAGCCTAAGAACTGTGCTCTCTATGTCAGCCTTACTCTGCTAGCGATGACAAGTGGCTGCGCTGTCAGCCCGCTACAACAAAGTGATCCTGAACCTAGTCTCAATTGGTGCCCACCACTGCCTAATTGCGTCTCAACTGAAGCAAGTACCTTTTTTCACAAAATAGATCAGTTTTCCCTATCCATGCCTTTTGAAAAGGCGTGGCCACATGTAGTTGCTAGTGTAAACCAGCTCCCTCGCACCGAGATTTCACATCAATATCAGGGCTATATTTACGCAAAAAGTTATTCTCAAATATTTGGCTTTGTCGACTATTTCGAGGTACTTTATCAAGCTAATACAGAAACATTGAATGTACGTTCAGGCTCTCTACTAGGA
>NZ_LWEY01000049.1:0-1042 GCF_001634935.1 Oleiphilus sp. HI0043
AAAGACTGATTCGGGGTACTACCGGAATAACAACAGGACAAATTCGAGATGCTACCGGAATAACAACAGGACAAATTCGGGATATTCCCGTTTTAGCCCATAAACATCCCACCGTTTACATGGATCGTTTCACCAGTAATATAACTTGCTTGCTGAGATGCCAAAAACCCTACTACCGAAGCCACTTCTTCGGGCTGCCCCAAGCGCTGCATCGGTATTGTCGCCAACATACTCGCTTTTACGGTATCGGAAAGCTCTTCTGTCATGCTCGTCTCAATGAAACCCGGAGCCACTGAGTTAACTGTAATGCCTCGCCCACTAATCTCTTTTGCCAAAGAGCGGCTAAAGCCCTCTATGCCTGCCTTGGCAGCACAATAGTTTGCCTGGCCTGCATTGCCCATTTGCGCAACAACAGAGCTAACGTTAATAATTCGTCCCCAGCGCGCCTTAGTCATGCCTCGGAGCGCTGCCTTTGAGACTCTGTAAATCGAGCTCAAGTTGGTGTTCAAGACATTATCCCAATCTTCTTCTTTCATACGCATCAACAAACCATCACGGGTAATGCCGGCGTTATTTACAACGATCAAAGGCGGACCATAAGCTTGAGTGACCTGTTTGATGCCTTCTGTGACCGACTCTGGGTCTGACACATCCATCTTAATGCCGTCACCGTCCAAGCCCCACTTTGAGAAATAATGCGAAATTGACGAGGCACCATCTTCTGTTGTGGCAGTACCAATAACCGTTAAGGACTCATCCATGGCCAACTCTTTAGCAATCGCCTGACCTATTCCACGGCTTGCGCCCGTGACTAACGCCACCTTCTTTTCCATTGCCATTTTCCTGTTCTTTATTTTGGTATTTTAACTTGGTTCGCACCGCGCACCCTATACAGCATGTTTAATCTGATAAACCGGAAACTACTTTTTCAAGACTACTCACGTCTGACATAGCCATCGTGTTAACCGTTTTATCAATTCGTTTATTTAAGCCCGCTAGCACCTTACCAGGACCACATTCAACGAAAGTGTCGGCACCTAGC
>NZ_LWEY01000050.1:0-739 GCF_001634935.1 Oleiphilus sp. HI0043
GCTCTCAAGAAAATAAAGCAGAGAAGTTCCAATCGTTTTGCCAGATATTGGTCGACTATGTTTCGGTCGGACACTTCGAAGTCTACGAGCAACTCGTTGCCGAGGCAGCAGAGTATGATGACGGTGGACTTGAGCTTGCAAAGAAAATCCTTCCTCGCATTGAAATGTCCACCGAACAATCTCTAGCGTTTAACGATCGCTTCGACGATATACATAAAGTCGACGATGGCATCGAAGGCCTTATTAAAGAGCTCGACTCCTTAGGAAAAACCCTTGAAGAGCGCTTTGAGCTTGAAGACACGCTGATTGAAGCACTTCACGCGGTGCACGCAGACACAACCGCTTAGTTCTAAATGAACTCCTGAGCGATAGCCAGAACTTCTTAATTCTGGCTATATTATGCGCTTCCCCTCCAGATCATATTTATTCTCTCTTTTTCCTCGTCTCTGACTATACTAAAGATGTAATGACGTCCTTTTAAAATCGAATCAAATCTATCAGGTCTATCGGTGTTTAAAAAACAAACTTCTACCCTTTTACTCAGTCTGGCACTTGCCGCATGCGCGGAAGGCCCCACTAGCAGTAAACAGCTTGCGACTCAAGGCTTACTAAGCGGCGAACTCAGCCCTAACGGATACCTTGCGGTCATCGGATCGGTTCATCATGGCGGGAGCTTTTGGAACACCAAAAAGAAAGAGCGCCTCTATGACTGGAATCATAAAAGCGGCGAATACTCATC
>NZ_LWEY01000051.1:0-1020 GCF_001634935.1 Oleiphilus sp. HI0043
CAAGAACGTGATGTGAACGCCTTCTTAGTCGGTGAAGCATTTATGCGGGCGGCAGACCCGGGTAAGGAGTTAGAGCGTTTGTTTTTTTAGGTATTTATAGGCAGTCATACTGTGACTGCCTATCAAATGATACTGAAACCATATCATAGCCATGACGAGATAGGTCTTTTATTAACTGCCTATCTGCCAAGACAGTATTACAAATCTGGTGAATACTGCCTTGAAGATCATTACTGGCAAGTCGCAAATCAAAATCCATCACTAAGTAGCGCATGCTGCCATACTCATCAGCATGCACCTGATTAACACTTTCATAGTTGATAAAGCGATACGAGCTATCGGCATTGAAGTGTGATTCCAGACGAGAAGAAAGTTCATCAGCTTCAGCAAGTGCCGCCAATGAAAACATCATGGCAAATAATACCAAGCCTTGTAGTATTGACTGTAGGCTCTTATTAGACTTTCTTTCTTCCAGGTTCCAGATCATATTTCACCACGCTCTTCGTTTAGGTAGCTCTAGTTTAACGAAGAGGGTGCTTAAATATTAGTCTGTCAGCAATGGTTTTACCCTTGTTTACACTTGCTCAGACTTTAAGCTTCTCGGTGAAAGGAGGCCAACCCAAAGGTTTACCAGCGATTAAATGCAGGTGTACGTGGTAGACGCTTTGTCCACCATATTCATTGCAATTCATCACAACACGGTAACCATCTTCTGCGAAGCCCATATCGGCGGCAATATTCTTGGCAACAAAGAACAAATGTCCAAATGTTTCCTTATCACCTTCATCCATATCGTTAATCGTCGCGATTGGTTTTTTAGGGATGATAAGCAAGTGTACGGGAGCGGTTGGCTGAATATCCTTGAATGCCAGGCAGATGTCATCTTCATAGACGATATCTGCAGGAATCTGACGATCAATAATTTTGGTAAATAGCGTTTCTGTCATTGTTTTTTCCTCGTTTGCTTCCTTTAGGCTTGAGCAAGTTTAGGCAAGTTACCTATTGCGCCCACCGCATACT
>NZ_LWEY01000052.1:0-591 GCF_001634935.1 Oleiphilus sp. HI0043
CCACATACCTTCAAAATTCGACCATACCTCTGCAAAATACTTGGCACTTCGATTCCAACCTGGGTATTTTCCACCAGCATCACTGTCGCCATGCCCCTGACCATCACTGATAAACAAGTCATAATCAGCTTGAAAGTGCGATAAAAGATTTTCAAAAGTCAGGCCACAGAAGCCATTACCATGAATAAAGTGGATCATAGGCTTACCGCTAGGCTCGGTGTAATGGCCTCTTAAAGTCATGCCTGAACCGGTTTGGTATTCCCAGGGAATCAAACCTGAAATCACACTCTGCTTTCCACTTCTGCTTAAGGTATCTGTCATCAAAACTCTCTTACCGGTCTATCTCGCTTGATAATTCAGGCAGCTCATTAAAACTAACATTCGGGTAGTGACTGTCACGCACTTCGTGAATAAAGCGCAGCGTGACGAAAGCATCAAACCAGATATGAAAAGCGCGTTGAAAGCTTATCGAATCACGTTTTTGGGAAAGATGTTTAAATTGCTTCTCTATCTTCAAATTACAGAGCGCTTGAATCACTGCTGCACTATCGACATCACTCATTGTATCTTTAATCGCTTCAAACAGAAGCT
>NZ_LWEY01000053.1:0-746 GCF_001634935.1 Oleiphilus sp. HI0043
AGTGAGTTGGTGCAACTTGTCGTGGATGTTCCTGGTAAGAGTTTGTCACAAACTATTTTTGAATCAGATCAAACACTCGTGTCACCCTTATATGTGAAAGAAGAGGTCGCTGGTTCAAAACTCTATATTTCGAACGGCGTTACCTTTGACACGAATGATTTAAGTTTCGAATATGACAATAGCAGTAATTTTAATCTGGGTATCTATCACCAGGATCATCATATTCAATCTATGAGCGCTAATAATGCATTACGCTTAAGTTATGGCCTTACAGGTGAGTGGAGTCTTGAGCAAAGTTATTACGGTCGTGAGCTTGTTGCTCTAATACCTACCGGGTTTAATGTTTTGGCTCTAACTCAGCCTTCAAATATTGATGAAAGCGGTTCTGCCGGCTTAAGGTTTGATGTGGTTCAAGTTGGAGATTCCGATGACAACGGCTTACCTCAATGGTGGGAGTCCTTATTTGCAGAAGGTACGCTTGCTCAGTTTTCCAACTTCGACCAGCCTGAAGAGTATGACTTTTCAACAGATTTTAATAGCATAATTGCTAGGGATTTTGATTCAGATAGCGAAGATATGGATGATGATGGCCTAAGCAATTCATTGGAACGTAGTCTAGGTAGCTGTGTTGATGTGAGTGATGAATGTCCTACGCCTTCGGACTCGGATCTAGATGGTTTATCGGATTTGTTCGAACAACAATACTCGTTTACCGACAGCCTGGGTATCGAGCATCGAGTCAGCCT
>NZ_LWEY01000054.1:0-781 GCF_001634935.1 Oleiphilus sp. HI0043
ATGTTAGCAAACTACCGGTCAATTTCTTCGCTGGTGATCCCTTGAATGTTGACGTTAGCTTTAGTGAAGAAGGGAAGACAGTTACTAATCCTGATTTTTTGCAGTTATTAGATGTGCAGCTGCAGCTTAAAACAGAAAGCAATAAAACGGCTAAGAAGTCTATGTCGGATGAGGTTCCTGAAGACGGCGTTTTTAGAGAAGCTATTCGTAAGTTAAGTAAGGTCGGTCAGTATGAAGTGACGGTCTTGGTTGATGGGAAAACCTTTAAGCGTAAGAAACGCCAGATTATTAATTTGAGAGCGCCTTTTGATTTTGAATTTTCGGTTAAAGGGGAAGGAGATGAAGCTCATTATGCGCTAGTGGTCACGCCGATGAGTGAGACGATATCTCTGACTGATACCAATATATTTGCGAAGGTAAATGCTCCTGATGGGAGTAGTTTAATCAATGCCTTGGAATTAGATGCCGAGGCGGGGCGCTGGGTATTACCGATTAAGCCAGATAAAGGCGATGGCTTGTATAAAGTGGCTGTTAAGGTAAAGGCCGAGACGATTGAAGGAAAGAAATTCAAGTTCAAGCCTAAGCCTTTTGAGGCTGAGTTCCCGATACCGGCGGGTGCTTCAAATAATATCGTGTCAGTGAACGAGCAAGAAGATGCCCCAGAAGAGTTGCCTGCAGAGGCAATTGCGGAAGAAAAGGTAGAAGAGCCGAAAGCTGAAGAACCTAAAGAGGAAGCGAAAGAAGAGCTGCCTCAGCCAGCCGAAGAGCCCGTTAAGGAAGA
>NZ_LWEY01000055.1:0-577 GCF_001634935.1 Oleiphilus sp. HI0043
TATCGGTTCACTTGCATAACACGCCATACTAGAAAGCAAGGAAAAACTAAACAAACACAAAACAAATGCAATCTTCATCCTTTTTTTCATCACGACACCTCGAAACGAAAGTCGCCAACAAGATGAACAGGGCCTTGGTTCTGACCAATTCCTGGCTTGCTAATACAGTGCAGCTGTAGGTATAAATAGCGCTGATCTGCGCTCCTTTGCACGATATGCTGACTATAAGAGTCGTACTGAAGCAAGTTATTCCCGGAATATTCCGGACGCAATCTGCTCTGAGTGATATAAACGTCTATCTCCATCTGTGAACTTGAAAACGATAAAATTCGCGTCAACGATTCATTATCTTCTTCGGCAATTACTTCGAGGTTCAGCAAGTCATCGATTAACTTGAAGCCTTCTGAGTATGACTTTTTGAGCTCAACATGACTATCTCGTCTAGAATCAATAAAGCTTTTTATTTGCTTCGCAGCTTGAAGCTGAAACTGATTTAGTTCATGACTGCTTTGTTGAAACGCCACTCTGGAAGACTGAGATTTAAAGCTTAGGTAACTGCTTTGCATCATCGTTGTTG
>NZ_LWEY01000056.1:0-674 GCF_001634935.1 Oleiphilus sp. HI0043
AGTTCTTGTTTGCGACAACCGACCCGCAAAAGCTTCCTGTAACGATTCTCTCGCGTTGCCTCCAGTTCAATCTGAAGAATATGTCGCCAGAACGCATTGTTGGGCACCTGCAGAATATCCTTGGTCAAGAGCAGGTTAGTTTTGAGGATATGGCTTTATGGGCGCTTGCCAGAGCTGCTGATGGCAGTATGCGTGATGCGCTTAGTCTGACTGATCAGGCTATAGCTTATGGAAACCATGCACTTACCGAGACTGGCGTTAGTGCAATGCTGGGGACGGTTGACCAGAAAAAGATCTATCGTATTCTGGATTGTTTGATTTCAAGAAATGCGGCAGCGATGCTTGACGAAATTAAAGCGCTCGCCGAATTTTCCCCAAATTATGCTTCAGTGTTAGCGACGATTGCAGAAGTGCTTCATCGTGTGGCTATCGAGCAGGCTGTTCCTGGCGCTTGTGATAACTCTATGGGTGATCAGGAGCACNTCGTTTCCTATGCTCGTAAGTTATGTGCCGAAGATGTTCAGCTTTTCTATCAAGTGGCCTTGGTTAGTCGTCAGGACTTGGCGATTACGCCTGACCCTAAATCTGGCCTTGAAATGGCCTTGCTCAGAATGCTTGCTTTCCAGTTAAGCCCTAGTGATCAGCTAGGAATTGATATTGTCACAGCGCCTGTA
>NZ_LWEY01000057.1:0-651 GCF_001634935.1 Oleiphilus sp. HI0043
CAAGATATCGGTATCGAATCATTGTATGCCAGCAAGAAGCACCGCCTGGAAACAAGCTGGAGCAAAGTCGAGCAAGAACAAGCAGATGCGATTTCAGAAGAACAGATAGCAGGTTTAAGCGAAGGGCGTAAAAACTATTGTGAACTTCCCTTTGTTACCATTGACTCGTCTTCTACGAAAGATATAGACGATGCCTTGTATGCAGAAAAAGCTGAGCAAGGTTGGTATATATATATTGCGATTGCCGACCCCTGCGCCATGATTGATGCCGGCTCAGCCATCGAGAAAAGTCTGATAAAACGCGCAAGTTCAGTCTACTTCCCCGGTCAGACTATCGCGATGCTTCCAGAAAAGCTGGGCAGTGATATCTGCTCTTTGGTAGAAGGTAAACCGCGTCTGGCCAAAGTAGTAAAAGCGACTGTAAGTGAGACTGGAGATATCGAAAGCTACGAGCTAGAACAAGCGCTTATTCAATCTCATAAAAAGCTTAGTTACGAAGTCGTTGGCAGCTTTATTGACCAAGGCGAAGCGCTAGACGAGTGCAGCAGCGATATTCAGGAAAGCCTGAAGCATCTTAAGACTATTGCCGATAAACGATCAGAATTCCGCAACAAGCACAACCTGATTCAAAAAGACCGTCAAGAGTTCTAC
>NZ_LWEY01000058.1:0-17877 GCF_001634935.1 Oleiphilus sp. HI0043
CGTTTGCCTGCCTACACACATTTATTCGGTTTTCATGGTGTTCACGGTCGGGCGCTGCCCGTGGCGGGTGGTTTGAAGGTGGCACGTCCGGATTTGACTGTCATCGCGGTGGGAGGCGATGGTGATGGTTTTTCTATTGGTGGCAATCACTTTTTGCATGCCTGTCGACGGAATATCAATTTCACCTATATCGCCATGGATAATGAAGTCTACGGTATGACTAAAGGGCAGGCTTCACCTACGACGCCTTCGGATTGGGATCACAGTAAACTAACCCCTCATGGCACGGGTGTTCCTGCACTGCAGCCAGCGAGCCTTGCACTGGGTGCCGGGGCCGGATTTATCGCGCGTGGTTATTATGGTGATCCGAAGCAGCTAACGGATTTAATCGTTAAGGCTATTGAACATGAAGGTTTCTCCTTCGTGCAGGCATTGAGCCAGTGTGTCACCTTTGTACCTGAGCAAAAGCATTGGAAGGAAATGGTCCATGAGTTTGGTCAGGAGCACACTCACGACCCAATTCAGACCGCTGCTGAAATTCAGAGGGATGATGGCTTCGGGCTTGGTATGATTTATCAGAATGAAAGACCTGCATGGATGCCTCCGCATTATGAGNCCGAGAACGAAGGGGAAGTGCTGGACGAAATGCAGCGTACGTTTCAGGTTTAGATGTATGACTTGAAGGCGGCTTACTTAAGTTAGTCCTTTTCTGAAAAGAGGGCTGTAACCAATGGCACTTACTTAAGCTTGATTTCGCCCCGAAACTCGTCATTCCCGCGCACAAGGTGAATTGCGCAGCAAGAGAGGGCCGCCTGGGCGGGGCGGGAATCCATTGTTTTTCAGCCGTTTGGCTGACCTAGAGAGTTAAAAAAGACTAGAAATCTATAGGTTAGCGATAGTCATGGTCCTTCAATTTCATTGAGTTAGCCTCAAAACAATGGATTCCCTTGTTCAAGGGAATGACGCCAATTTCTCCTTAAGTAAGTGCCATTCAGGGCTGTAACTTTTTATCGACTCTCTAGGCAGAGGGTTCTACCCCTCGCCGAGTCGCCCTTAGCTCTCGACGACTCGCATTTGTGTGTTTCAAGGTCTACAGTTAGGTTTTACTTAATTAAGGACTTAGCTGAAACAATGTGCCAATCTGTATTGAGTTTCTGGTTTGAAGAAATCGAACCTTCGAGCTGGTTTGTTAAGGACTCTGATTTCGACGCCCTGATTCAAGGGCGTTTTGCTTCCTTGCACCGCCAAGCGAATGCGGGGGAACTCTACACTTGGCGTTCAAGCCCCGAAGGCCGGTTGGCTGAGATTATCGTTCTAGATCAATTCTCTCGAAATATGTATCGAGATACGCCGGCTGCTTTCGCTTCTGATACACTTGCTTTGGTGCTGGCTCAGGAAGCGATCGCTTGTCGTGCAGATTTAGCACTTGAACCCACTGAGCGAAGTTTTCTGTATATGCCTTTCATGCATAGTGAATCAAGAGCGATTCATGAAGTTGCGTTGTCGCTTTATTCTCAAAAGGGTTTGGAGCGCAATCTTGAATTTGAAAAGCGCCATAAGGAAATTATTGATCGTTTTGGTCGCTACCCTCATCGTAATCAGATACTTGGAAGAGAGTCGAGTCAGCCAGAGTTAGCGTTTCTGGAGCAGCCAGGCTCGTCTTTCTGATTAAGTGCTTTTTGGCATCCCTCTGAATTCAGAAAACGCCTGTAAGAAACTAAGGCTATCACTTGGACTTAAAGCATACGGTTGAAATGAACGATCAGGGTTGAACTTTGCGAGTATTTTCTCGTGACTCCCGACTTTAAGAACGGCTCCCATTGCCCACTCGGGAAAAGAGCGGCTAGTCGTTTCGTTATAAACGATAAGCTTTAAGGCCTTGTGGCGATAGTCTGTTTTGATATGTTGAAATAGCGCTTATCTGAGCATAGAAAACCGCTAATCATATGCTTTTGATTATTCAGCTTTGCGACTTCAACAATACTTTTCAAGTCTTCTAGGGTTAAAACCTTGGAAGCCGTACTCACATAAATCAATTGAACTAGACTCACGTTAAGTCACTCTCTTAATATAATCAGACGCCTTTACCTGATGATAAGTTGTATTTTGGTAGTGAATTTTCACGGGCTTCGGGTCTACGATTTCTATCGGGATATCGTTATGAACAGCCGTTTCCAGGGCCATTTGAGTAATATTGACACTAAAGGAGGTGCCCATAAATACCATCTTCGAGGCATAACGCATTCGTTCCTGTGCCTCTGATATTCTGTAAAGATCAGTGTAGAACTCATCGAAGAGCAAAACGTAAGGCTTTTGTGAAACGTCTAGCTCTGGTGTAAGTGTGTGCTTACTAATTTTAAACAGGGAAAGTAGTGAGTCGACAAGATTCTCTTCATCCACTTGTTCCCAAGGCGTTTGATAAGTCTCAACCGTTGGGCCTTGCTCATGAAAACGCGTCATTTGATCTAAGCGCCCATGAATTGCGATATAATCTTTGTTGCCGGCCTTACCATCAAGACCATCAATATTTTGGGTGATCAGGTTTTTATCTGCGAGCCAATGGTGCACTTCATTTGGCCCGTGATGGCGATACGTTGCAAAACGATGATAGTACCAAGATAGAAATTCTACCGGGTTTTCGGTGTACATTCGGCGCGTAGCCATTTCCATCGGGGTATAGTTCTTACTGCCAATGGTCCAAAAGCCATCCTCACCTCTAAACGTTGGAATGCCACTTTCTGCGCTAACACCTGCGCCCGTAATATATAAGGTACTCATATTGACTAGCTATTACCTTCTTCATGGCTGTTAGGTTGGGCTCTACTCTCTTCAAGCGCAAGGGAATCAAGCTTTACTGGCTTATGAATATGATAGCCTTGAGAGTAAGTGATGCCTATTTCGGTCAGCTTATCTTGAATCTCTGCTGTTTCAACAAACTCTGCAATCGTTTCTATGCCTATAGCACTTGCGACGTCGGCAATTGATTTGATCATTGCGGTATTTACGGCATCATCGCATAAGTTTTTAACAAATACGCCATCGATTTTTAGGTAGTCAATATTAAGGTCCTTTAGATAGGCATAGGATGAAAAGCCTGTGCCAAAATCGTCGAGTGCAAAGCGACAGCCGAGCGCCCTGAATTTATCGATGAAATTCTGGGTATTATCTAGATGCGTGATCGCCATGCTTTCGGTGATCTCAAAGCAGACTTTATGGGGCGGCACCTTATTCTCTTCAAAGAGATTAACCAGAAAAGCTGAGAATTCTTTTTGACCAATGCTCTGTGGACTGAGGTTAATACTGGCACAGCCGAGCTTTTCCAAGTGCTCGGGGTGTTTACCTAACCAAGCGAAGTAATTCTTGATGACCCAGCGATCTATATTAGGCATGAGGTTATAGCGTTCTGCCGCGGGCAAGAACTGGCCTGGAGAACAAAGGTTGCCGTTGCTATTGATCAGGCGAAGCAGGATTTCGTAATGAAAGTTTTGCTCTTGACCTTGGTTGGGCGCAATGTGTTGAAAGACTAAAAAGAACTGATCATTCGTTAGTGCTTCTTTAATTGTTGTGACCCATTGCATTTCGAGCTGTCGGAACTGTAGGTCTTTATCAGACTCAATGAATACATGAACACGATTACGCCCTTGGTCTTTGGCCATATAGCAAGCAGCATCCGCCATGGCTAGTAGTTGTTCTACATTCTGGTGATAAGGGTATATTTCAACCAAGCCGATACTGACGCCAATGCTGTAACGCTTACCTTCCCAGATAAATAAAAATTTCTCGACGGCTTCTCTGAGACTTTCGGCAATAAGCCTTGCTTTGGGAAGACTTGTTTGGCTAACGAGAATGCCGAATTCATCGCCCCCCAGTCGAGCGATGATCTGCTGAGGCCCGAGCGCTTTTACTTCTTGAAGCAGCTTCTGGCTAATATTTTTTAGCAAGATGTCGCCTGCAGTGTGGCCACAGAGGTCATTCACAATCTTAAACTGGTCTAGATCCATATATAGTAAGCAGGCCGAATCTTCACCTGCTTGAACTTTAAGCAATAACTCTTTTGCTGAACTCTCAAAGGTTCTACGGTTATAAAAGCCTGTTAAAGAGTCGTGCTCAGCCAAATGTTTTAGCTGCTGTTCAAAGGCTTTTCGTTCATTAATATTGATTAGAGTTCCTTCCAGTTCCTCGTTTCCCTGCTCGTTCACATAACGGGCAGAAATATTCACCCACATGGAGTCACCTAGGGAGTTGCTGAGCTGAGCTTCGTAGTCGACAACTTGGCCTGACTTCTTAACCGCTTTGAAAAACTCAGTGAACTCTTTTTCTGAAAGGTAATAACCGTTTAAGTCTTTAGTTTTTCCGCTAAACGACGGAATATCCTCTAAACCTATCAGTGACAAAAAGGCTGGGTTTGCTGACAACAAGGTCCCTTTTTTGTCGTAGCTGAATATTCCCTCAAGTGAATTTTGGTAGAGGTTTTCAAAGCGTTTGAGGTTACCAATAGATTGGGATTGTGCTTGCTCTCGTGCTCGCCTTTCGCTATTGATTCGGTCAGCCAATGCCATTGATATAATAACAATGCCCACGACACCGCCAATATTTCCAGCGTATTCGGTAAAGGTAGAGGAGGGCAAATAGCCCATTTTGCTTGAAGACTTTAGTACGATACCCAAAAAGTAAGCGCCCCATGCGATGCAGAAGAAGCGTGCAATACGCGGGCTAAACCGAAGCATTGCCAAGCAGATAAAGGTGACGCTGCTCATCACTATGACAGTCATGCCACCATTAAGGATGGCTGCCTGGCGATAGGGTAGAAATAGGCTGGTGATAGCAGAGACAACAGTCAAAAAAGTAAGCAACTTGATACCACGGTAGAGGATACTTTTCTCTGGTATGGGGAGTATTGTCCGGGTGAAGAGCATCGTAGATAGTAAGCCAAAAGAGATAAAGGTAATTGCAGATATTTGATGCCAGCTGGGCGCACTAGGCCAGAACCATTGATAGGCAAAGCCATCTAGTGAACTATGCATCCCAGCCATACAAAGGATGAAAAAGCTGTAGAGCAAGTAGGTTTTGTCGCGGATGATTAGAAACAGGCACAGGTTATAGGCACTCATAATCAAAAGCGCACTTAAAAAGCAGCCGTAGAGAAATAGTGAGTTATTCGCTTGTAGTAGAAAACTCTCTTGCTCCCATAGTTGCATAGGAACCTGAAGAGAGCCTTCACTGCTCACCTTCACAAAGTACTCTTGAGGCTGCCCGGCAGAGAGCTCAAGCGGTAAAACAAAAGTAGGAAACTCGATGGGTCTTTGTGCAAAATTGAATCGGTCTCCGGTTTCGACAAGTTTTTTTAGAGTCACCGAATGAGAAGGTGAACCTGGAATGCTGTGAAACAACTGTATATTATCTAGCTGGCTATAGTTGACGTGTAGGTAAGCGGGTATATCAACAGGCGTCTCGTTTTGTACAGCAAAGCGAAACCAATAAGCACTACTTGAAAAACCAAAGTTGGCACGACCTTCAGGTAAAGATTGCCATTGAGTATTCTGTATTGTGTGGATATTCCCAGGCGTCAGTGAGTGGTCTTTATCTTCAAAATATACAATATGATTGGCTAGAACTATGTTTTCGGTACTGTGATCAAAGCTGATTGGCTGATTGCTAGCCAGCGCATAAAAACTGAAACCAAATAATAATATGAGAGATAAATAGAGCTGTTTCATTTAAACATTTCTTCTTGGAAAATTCGAAATTTACCTTCTTGTCTGAGCGCTTCGAGCCCGGCATTCAGAATATTTAGATAGTATTGGCTGTCTGGCTGGGTTTTGGAAAATAAAATATAGTTTTTACCTTCACTGAGTGCTTTAGTGTTGATTCCGATCGATTCTATTTCAGCTGGTGAAAAGTTTCTATGAAGCAGGTACTTTCCTGTGAATTCAGAGATAGGAAATAAGTCGATTGTTCCGCTGATTAGTTTTCGCAAGTTATCTATATCTGTATTGCTAATTGACACTCTTAACCTGTCTTGCTTGTATAAACGCCAAAATTCATCGTTATAAGTATAGCTCCGCGTAGCGCCAATTTTTAAACGGCCTAGTTCATCAAGGCTTTGCCATTTGAACGGGCCGTTAAAGCGTTTTTTAGTGTAGAAAAAGACAAAATAGATATTCTCGATCGTTTGGCTATGGAGAAAGTCTTGTCTTCTTTCTTCACTTTCCCCCCAAAAAGACGTGGCGTGATAATTACCGATTCGAGTCGCTTCTAGGGCTCTTTTCCAAGGGAGATAGTCAAATTTGACGTCAATGTTGTGGAGCTTAAACGCTTCGCTAACTAGACGATTAATGTAGCCTCCACCCGGCAGTGATTGTGAGGTCCACGGCGGATATTCTCCACTGGCTATTTGGATAGTTTCAGCCTTAGAGAGTGAATGGAAACTGACTAACAAAAGCAGGGTTAATGCTTTAATTGTGGCACTTGTACGCTTCATATACCTAACCGTTTATAAGCCAATTCAAATCTAGATATCTGATTTCAAAAAAGCAGGCTAACTTAGTTATTATGTCGGTAGTGATATTAGTGTAGTAGAGTTTGGCCGGTTTGGAGTGTCGCTTTTAGATTGTGTCGTTATTACAACTAACGTTTGTTATTAGTCACTTTGTTATCAGTTCGAGGTATGATGGCTGTTTACAAGTTTGAATCGGAATGATTATGCAAGCTGAAGCTCTTATTTTATTGATCAATTTCCTATTGGTGACGCTTACTTATTTGTTCGTTTATCCTCGGTTTGCGGGGCGAGATTTGAACAAACTATTTACGAACGACTTGGCTGCTATGGTGATATCTCTCTTGGTGGTTGGCAGCTTATATCAAGGTCAAGACCTCAAGTTATCGTTGATCATTCTAGAGACTAACTGGTTCTGGTTTAGTTTACTGACATATATGCTAATCGAGACGCCTTTTGCACTCAGGTATATCAAAAAATATAAGGTTTTTGAGTAGGGCTGGTTAGCCCTCTGCAAGCATCGAAGGTTCGAGCTCTTCTTCCTGCTCTACTACTTTTCCTACCTTAGCTAATTTCAGAAGGTTTGGCATGATAAAAAGTGTACATAGCGCAGACACTAGCATGGTAATACTAATGAGAAGTCCGAGGTTGAAAATAGGCTGAAACTCTGACAACAAGAGGATTGAGAAGCCTAATGCAATGGTAAAAGCGCTGGTTAATATTGGGAAGGTGATATCTGTCAGGGCTGCTTGAGCTGCGGCATCCCTAGATTGAAGTGCTTTTAAGTTTCGTAAGTAGGCTTCGACGATATGTATGGAGTAATCGATGCCGATGCCGAAGGCAATGCCGCATAGCAGACTAGAGCCGATATCTAAAGGAATCTGCAATAAACCCATCAGTCCGAACATGACCAGTAATGACATGCTTAGTGGGAAGATAGCGATTATTCCAATACGGATTGAGCGGTAGATCGTGCACAAAACCAATAAAAGTCCGACAACCGAAATGATAATGCTGGAAAGTTGTCCTTGGATAATTTCTTTTGAGGCGGCAGCATTCATACTCCCGTAGCCGGTGAATCTAAACGAAACCCCTTCAGGTAAGGTTTCAGCAATAGGGCCTAGATCGTCTAACAGTTGCTGTAACTGCTTGGAGCCATCTGTTTTGGACATGATTACCACGCGAGTTTCATTGTAAGGGCCCACTTTGGCAATAGACTCAAGGTCTCGTGAGGGGCCGCCCTCTAACAAAAATAAATATTGGGATATAAGCTCCGGACTTAGCTCTGAGCTTTGTATCTTGTCATCATTGGGCGATAAGGTTTTGTGTAGCTGTTTGATAAAACCAGATATTGAGCTTGTGTAGCCAACTGCATCATGACGCTTAGCTTGCGCTTCGAGTTTTTCTATCACTCGTAATACCTCAGGAGAAAGGATGCCATTTTGCTCATCTGAGCTTATCCATACGTTCACTGGTACGGTGCCACCTAGTAACTCGTTGATTCTGGCATCATCTTGCCTCAGTTGAGTCTGGGCTTTGAAGGAGTGAAGGTTTTGTTGGTCAACGTAGAAATTAGGAAGCCCGATTAAGGAGAAGACGACTAAAAGGAATAGCAGTGCGAAGCAACGAGAAATGGTTTGCTTTTTAGCAATGTTTTCTAAAGCCTCAAAGAAACGAATGGGGCGCTGAGTTGTTCCTGAAGAAAAATTTATATTTGCCATTAAAGTAGGCAGCACCGTTACAGAAATAATAAACGCGACAATAGCGCTGATTCCAACCATGATGCCGAATTCTTTTATATTAGTAATTTCGGTGTATGAAAGTGAGAAAAAACCAAGAGCTGTCGTCAGCGACGTAAGCAACATTGCGCGAAAAAGTTTACTGACTTTAGCAATAGTTGCTTCTTGCTTACTTGTTTTGTTTTGGTCTAATTTAGATTCGGAAAGAACATGAATGGCATCTGTTACGCCAATGGTGATAATGAATATCGGCAACATCGTGGTCACGATATTCAGGGATATGCCCAGCAAGGTCATGAGTCCAAAGGTGATGACGATACTGATAATTGATACGCTGAGCGCAAAGAACGGGGCCCAGGCACTGCGAAATAAATAGGCCAGTGTTAATGCTATTAATAGGACGATTAAAGGGAAATAGCGTTGATTATCCTTTTCCATAACATTAGAAATTTCTACATTTACGACTGGTGAGCCAGAAAAGTAGAGATCGAAATTACTTGATTCAACGATGGGTTTTATCAACCCTTGAACCTTATTGAATATCGCAGTAGTGCTTGCGCTATCGTCGGTATCGATGTTTAGTTCAAGATTAATTGCCATTGCGCGGCCGTCTGGGCTAACCAAAGCATCCGTAAACAGAGGGTTATCTAATATTTCTTTGCCTTGATTCTGTTGCCATTGAGCGATCTTTTCTTGCTCGAAGTTGGGGGCAATGGTGATCTCATCTTCAAGCATGAAAATGTCATCACTATTTAGTAGTGACTTGATATTGCGAATAGGGAAGAGGTATTGGCCTAGTAATGCTTCTATTTCCTTAGATTCTTGCTCGTTTTTAGCCGCCGCCAGGCTTTGGTTATATTGACTGATTAAGCTGGCCTTATCGAGTGACTTGCCTGTGTTGAGTTTAGGATTGATCATTTCTATCAAGTCAACGGAGTCTAGAGTCTTATGAATAGTTTCTAATAAGCTCAGTGACTCTGCAGAAAAAATATCGCCAGATTTTGCCTCGAGAATAATAACAATGGTTTCTCTGGATCGCTCAAAAATATCTGTCATCAGATCTTCTTTAACGCGCTCTGTGTGGGTGCGGTCCAAGAAATAGGGCGTGGTGTTTTTTGTTACTTGAGCCGCGAGAAATGCTGATACGAGGATAATTGCCAGAGTGATAATAAAACTGAGTGCGGGTCGAGAAACAATTTGGCGAATCAGTGGGGTTTCTGTCATGGGTGCGTCTATTCTAAGTTTGTTGTGCAGTGCAAATGGATTCTTAACATATAGGGTGCTCTGCCAATTCTGGGCGTGGCGAGAGATATATGTAGTCCTATGGAATCCAGACGTGCGCACTTTAACAGTATTTTTCGGCTGTTCAAGTAGTTATTTGCACTTGGGTTAACAGTTTTTTATCAGAGCGCAAAAAATTATGAATCGAGTCGTCTTGTGTAAGAAAAATGCTTGGGCATACTCTATACTCTACTTTAGAGCACAAACGATTTTATCTTGTAACAATTGTGGTGCTTCATTATGGCCGCTCTCATAATAAGTTGCTCAGTATACTAAAGGCCGTTAACTAGCCATAGCGATCTGAGCATGTAATGACTAATAAAAGTTGAGTGAGTTATGAAAGTACTGATTGTTGATGACCAGCGTTCTATGAGGTTTGTGTCTCTAGCAGTAGTTGCCGGGCTTGGGCATGATGTCATCGAGGCCGAATGTGGACAGGATGCAATTGACCTCTGTCGGCAAGAGAAAGTCGATTTGATTTTGATGGACGTTGAAATGCCTGGTCTTAACGGTTTTGAAACGACTAAAATTATTCGTCAAGATACCTCTATATGGTTCCCCATTATTTTTGTTAGTGCTAAAACGGATACTAAGTTTTTTACTGTGGGTATTCAGTCAGGCGGCGATATTTATCTTTATAAGCCGATAGTGCCTGAAGTGCTTGAAGCGATGATTCATGCGATGGAGCGTATCGCCCAGATTCAGGACGAGCTTCATGGCACCAAATTAAAAATGGAGTTGCTCGCATTTCAAGACACCTTAAAAGGACTGGTGAACCGCCGTGGTTTTGATAAGGCCATGGAGCTGGAGATCACTAGGTCAATCAAAGAGAAAGACCCTTTAACTTTGATTATGATCGATGTTGATCAGTTTAAACCTTTCAATGATAACAACGGACATCAAGCCGGTGACGAGTGTTTAAAGGCTGTTGGTGAAACCTTGCGTAAAGCGATGTGCCGACCAGCCGATATTGTTGCTCGGTATTGTGGGGAAGAATTCGCAGTGATTTTGCCTAATACCAATGCGGTGCAAGCGCAAGCGGTTGCGAAGCGTATAAATAAGTTGTTTAGTGATTTGAATTATCCTCATGAACACTCTTTAGTGGCAGATCATGTCACGGTTAGTGGTGGGATTGCTCAGTTTGCTGGTGAAGGGCAAAGTGCGGCAGAGTTTATCGAGAGTGCTGACAAATTATTATATGAAGCTAAAGAAGCAGGCCGTAATCGTATTTTATAGTTAATGAAGTTTATATTACTTACGCATGAGCGGGAATTAGAAAAGAAGAATAATACGGGTGCAGTCGTTAGAGGTATATTGAAGGGTGATTGCGAACTTGTCGTTTGGAAGCGTCGGGAACCCGATGAAAGTTTATTGAGTCTATTGGCTCGGCAGCAAGCCGCGGTGCTCTTTCCTAGAGAAGAACTGCCTACACAAAACACCGATAGCCCTGGCACTTATCAGCCTGACCCTCAATGTCTTTTTTCCTATACTCACTACGTGATTCTGGATGCTACTTGGCAACAAGCCAAGAAAATGTATAGACAAAGCCCTTATTTGCAACAAGCCGACAAGTTCTCTTTGGATAACGTGACACCTTCCACTTTTGTGCGTAGAGGAAATCAGCTAAAAGGCGGGTTGTGTACGGCTGAGTGTGTTATCGAACTACTTGAGCTTGCAGGTGAGTCTGAGTCAGCAAGTGAACTCGCTTATCATTATGAGGCGTTTAACAGGGCGCTGCCATCTTAATGTAGCCATTTATTTAGCTTCTCTTGAACGATCATGGCATCGACAGGCTTGCTAATATAGTCATTCATTCCCACAGCAAAGCATTTATCATCATCACCTTTCATTGCATTAGCTGTCATGGCAACAATAGGTAGCTGCTTGGCGTTTTCTCCGGCTTTACCTTGTCTGATCGCTGTAGTTGCTTCATATCCATCCATTTCCGGCATTTGGCAGTCCATGAAAATGAGGTTGTAGGGGACCGTTTTTTCAGCGTCGCGTATCATTTCTAGCGCTTCTAGGCCGTTGGCAGCGATATCGCACTGTTGGTCAAGCGCCTCAAGAATACCTTGTACAACGAGCTGGTTTACATAGACGTCTTCAACAAGCAGGATTCTAGACTCGCTCAAATCTGTAGTGGGGTCTTCTATAGCCGCTATCGCACTTTGCGTTAGCTCTGGTTTTTCTGAATAGAGGCTGAGCTCCATGCTTTGGATTAGGTCATTGGAACAGATAGGCTTATAGATATGGGCATCGAAGCCATGAGTCTTGCAATAGTTTTCATCGACCTGGGAACCGTACTTTGTCATGAGTATCAGGTATAAGGTTTCATTGCCTGCTTGGCTGCGAAGGTTGTCGCTAAGGTCGTGGGCAGAACCTTCAATCAGGTCTGCATCGATATAGATCAAGGGGACCTTACCAGGCCCGACAACATGTTCATTGAGTGAATTGAGCACGGAATTGGAGCTGTCGCAGATATATGAGGGAATTCCCCATTTACTTAGCTGTTTCTCAATTTCCTTGGCTGTGTCCTGATGTTTATCGAGAATAAATGCTAGCAGTTGTTCGGTCTCAAATTGTGGCGCGCTTTCTTTGTTTTCAGTAGAGCTGTCAACCATGAATGAGGCAGTAAAGACACTACCTTTACCTAGCTCACTGGCGACTCTAATATCGCCATGCATTAATTGGCATAAATTTCGAGAAATAGTTAAACCAAGGCCAGTGCCGCCATATTTTCGAGTGGTTGAGGCATCTGCTTGTGAGAATGAGTCAAATATCGTTGCCAGCTTATCTTTAGCTATTCCGGTACCGGTATCGTGAACTTCGCAAATTAGATCCAGGCTGTCACCAAAGTCTTCGTAGACTTCTACTTTTAGGGTTACGCTACCGGAAGAAGTAAACTTTATCGCATTCGATATTAAATTCGTTAAGACTTGCCTGATTCGCCCAGGGTCACTTGTGATATGGGTTTTATTGATGCCCGAAACATCGACAACGAAGTCTATGTCTTTGTCGTATGCTTGCTTACTAAGTGTTTTCGCCAAGCTGGAGATTAAGTCAATTAAGTCGAAAGAGACCTGCTCAAGCTCGAGTTTACCTGACTCAACCTTAGAGAAGTCGAGTATATCGTTGATCAAGCTTAGCAAGGACTCAGCACTAGATTTTGCCAATGAGGCTCTTTGTCTTTGCTCATCACTGAGCTCTGTGTTCATCAGCAGATTGAGCATGCCGAGTACACCGTTCATTGGCGTGCGTACTTCATGACTCATGCTGGCCAGGAACTCAGACTTAACTTTCAACGCATTTTCGGCAACGGCTTTTTCTTCTTGAAGGGCTATTTCACGGAATTCTAGTTCTTGTGCGTAATCAGATAATTTTGAGGCTGAAACTTTGACCTCTGAAAGATCCTCGATACAAATAAAGGCTCCGAGGACTTCGTTATTTTCGCCAAAATCAGGATGGTAATTCGCTTTGCAATGCCTTATACCGTTAACGGTCGCCATATCTGTTTCCAAGTGACAGGACGTCCCGCTTAGAGCCTTTTTAATGTAGGGTTGAGTCCGTTCGTAAATGGCTTCACCCAAGGCTTCAGAAATTGCTTTACCCTTATAGGTGCTAGTATCACGGCCGCTCCAGCGACTATAGTTCTTGTTAACGAACTGAAAGCGCTCTTGTGCATCAATGTAGGAAAGTAATACGGGGACACCGTCGGTGATGCCATCGATAATACGCCGGGTTTCGTTTACCTCCTCAGCGCGTTTGGCTATGTCTTTGGCAAGAGCATTATAGCGCTTAACCAAAGTGCCTAACTCATCCTCGCTTTGGTAGCTTAAGGGAGAATTTAGGCCGTTACTTTGTTGCTGGTGTAGCTCTTCGGTAATGCTTTCCAAGGGCCTAATCAAGGTTCTACGCTGGTTGAGATAGGCTGTAGCCGCAAGTAGGGTAATTCCCCCAGCACAGAGTAGAAATAAGCTAAAGAGAAATGTCTTGGTTTCTTTAAATGTCGGTATATTATGAAATTCCATAAATACCTCGTAAGGGCGCACGCGATTAAGCTCTGGGTTCAGTAGTTTGATGCGAGCATGATGAAAAAAACCGTCATCGCTAATTTGATGATTCTGGTTTTGTCCATTTGTGATGAAACGCTTCTAGGTTTCTAATTGGGCATTGTCGAGTGAATTATGAACATTTTGGCCAATATTTTCTTCTTGGCTGTCTGCGCTGATAATGCCACTTGCCTGTTCCACCGGGAGCAAGCGGGTCATGTCATTTCGTGCCGTTAAGGCTTTAACAATACGCCTTAAATTAGCTGTGTTAGCATTGGTTTCATTAGCGATAAGTAGCGTGTCTTGTATATGCTGGGCAATTATATTGCTTTCACGCTCTAATGTTCGCTCTGCGTGATAAGAGAATAATAGCGAGACGGACAGCAAAAATATCGTGCCAATAAGGATACTTGGTATCGCTAACTTGAAGGATAGTGATGTAGTTAGCTTATTCATTTACGTTTGTTGCCACGTCAGTATATGCCCAGTGCTATTCAATGAGGTTAGGGGCTAGGCAATTGACTGATATGTGTCAGGAGTGTGCTGACGTCGATAATTGCTTCGTTAAAGCTTGCCCCTCCTTAAAAATAGCATAACTGTGCATTTTCGCCGTAAAAATGGAGGAATAATTCTTAGGGATAGATCGGTTTTCTTGAGCTATCAGCGTTAACTGAGAGTGTTATTGCGTTATGAAAGCGGGAGCTTGTGTCTTATTGTGATGTTTCCCTGGATTTCTTTGGTCTGATAGGTGCAGTAGCATAGGCTTTGTACGCTTAGACTTGGGAGGACTGGCTGTGTATAGCCTGATAAGTGGCGCTGTAAGGTGCTGAGTGAGTACGACTGTTTATAAAAGCCCAAAGTAAGATGAGGGTGGTAGTCGCGTGCGGGATTATCCTGACAGATAGATTCCAGTGTACCGCGTATCTTTAGAAGAAGAGGGTGCTTGTTTATCGAAAGGTAGGGGGCTGTCTCGAAACTGTCTAGGCCTAGGCTTTCTAGAGAAAAGGGCGAAAGCTTTAATTCTTCAAGCGCTCTGATTTGCCGGGCGAGCTTCTCTTCGCAGAAGTGAGCAGGATCCACCAGTCCGCAAGCAGATAAAGTGATGTGAGGTGCTCTCTGGTAATCAGGTAGTACTAGTGTTTTGACATGAGCGCGGGCGCGTTGGAAGGCTTTGAGCCAGTCTTCTTGCTGAACCACTATTGCCCAAAAGCCGTAATGCTCAATACCTTGATGCCAATTAAGCGGGTCATGCGGGCTAACTGCAATGGAATTCTTTGCCTGAGAGGCAGAAAGGTTTTGCATAAGTGAAATAGGTCAGAGTGATATGGAAGTTCTGAAATAGTTTAATTAAAGCGCGAGTGTTGGTGCAAATAAATATCAATCCACACTCACAATGCCAGTATCTGAGCTACACTGAAAGCATGTTTTTTCAAAGAAGTATTAACAGTGCCCCTATTAGCAAATGCTTGGCGATTAAGCCCTTTAATTGTTGTCGTTTTATCCTTTTTTCTGGTTCGTATCAGCTCTATTGAAGCTCTCGATGAAAACGTACTGCGGACTGCTCCTTACCTATTAGCGTGTATCTTACTTGGCTTTTCTGCCATGTTTAATCGAAGCCGCTTTATTGCCCCGATTTTCATCGCCCTGTTTGCCTATTACTTTATTCAAACGAAGCTGCAAACGCCTTTGACAAGATCAGACGTGATGGCGATGTTTAGTGGACTTAATCTCCTTTTTTGTACATCGTTGATGTTTGCTTCGCTCGTTCCTGAAAAAGGTATGTTTAACCGAACAGGTGGAGTATATGCACTGGTATTAGCGGCTGGAGCTATGCTCTTGTGGTATTTTGGTGCCAGTGAGGCGTGGCAGGCTAAGTTAGCGGCGATTGCCAACCACCAAAGTGCTTTGTTTGAAGACCGGTATTGGGTGACCGAGGCTTTGTTATATTGCCACGCCTTGTGTTTTTCAGTGTTAGCTCTGCTTGCCTTGATTCGCAAACATGTTGCAGATTTCGCTTTATTATTAACCTGGCTATCTGGCGTGTCAGTCTTTTTCGACTTCTCTTCAAATCACCTTAGTTCAGTATGCTTCTCAATGCTGTTTTTGGCTTTGTTTATTCTTTATCAACAAAGTAATTATCAGGTGACTTATAAAGATGCATTAACCGGAATATCAGGTCGCCGTGCTTTGGAAGATTATCTTTCCACTTTAGGTCGTCATTACTCGGTAGCGATGCTCGATGTCGATCACTTTAAAAAATTTAATGATACCCATGGTCATGATGTGGGTGACCAGGTTTTGCGTATGGTGGCTTCAAAGATCGCTCAGGTCGAGGGTGGAGGGCGAGCTTTCCGTTATGGTGGAGAAGAATTTACCATTGTCTTTAACCGCCGAAGTGCTGACGACATTTTTGTCTTTGCCGAGGCCGTGCGTGAATCGATACAAAACTATGCGCTAAAGCTTAGGTCCGATGACCGTGAGCAGGATAAGAAGACAGGGAAAAAGCATAGAGGTCAGGGTAATCCTTCTAAGACCGTTTCGGTGACAATAAGTATAGGTTTGGCAAATAGCGAGCCAGGGTATCGACCAGCTGAGGTCATCAAGAAGGCGGATGACTTGCTTTATAAAGCAAAAGAGGCAGGGAGAAATTGCACAATTAAAGAAAGTCCGCGATCTGTCTAGTCGGCACGCTATTATCCAATTACAAGCTCTCTATGCTCCCCGTATCGATTGTACGGCGAGCTTGATCTGTTCTTTTCTGGTGAAGGCATTATCTTTGGCTTCTTGTAAGGCGAGTTTTTTGGCTTCGTCACTTAATTCATTTGAGTCTAGGATATCTTGCCGTTGTTGGTAGAATTCTGTTAGGCGAGCTTGCCACTGTGGCGTATTGGATTCTAGGTAGGCCATTCTTTGTGCGATCTTTTCTCCATAGAAATTAGCTCTTAAATCGAAGATTTCTTCAGCCGTGTCAGACTGATTCTTAAGCCTGTTTATTTGTGCGGTGAGCTTTTTTTCTTCGCGCTTATAGCGCATGCCTTGAGCCATCTTACTGGGCAGTTGGCTTTCGGCCTGAGCCATCAGCTGATCTTTTTCCTGCTCGCTTAGTGAACTGTCGCTGTTGATCAGTAAGCGCTGATAAGAATAGTCATCATAACGTTCTTCGTGACCGAACAAGGCTTCACTTAGTTCTTTACCGAGGTATTGTCGACGTGTGTTTTTTTTATCATCAAGCGCAGAGCGCAGCATTGTCAGGTTTTCCTGCTGACTGAAGTCTGTGTTCATGGCAAATTGCTCTGTACTCAGGTTGCCTTTATAAAGCAGATAATTGTCTGCTATTTCCTGGGCTTTCATCGTTGCTTCGCCAGACAAACTCATCTCAATATACTCGCGTATGCGTTCAATGACCTGGTCTTGTCCCTCGATATGAGAAGCCATAAGGAAATACTCGAATATGTTTTTGATGTTCTCATTGATGACTAGCTTCCCTTGAGGGTCAACTAAAAACTGTTCGATCGCTATATCAGACATATGCAGGGGCAGCGCGCCGTAGCGTGATGCGGATTCGTACTCATGGGTTGAGTTGAAGGGTGTGCTCGCTAAGACTTGTCACACCCTGATTTCTATTTCATTGCGGCTTAGCTAGCGATGAGTTGCTTAACAATCTTGTTAAAGTGGCGAGCAAAAAGATAGTGGGTTTCACTTTTCAGACGGGTAAAGTGAGTCGTATTGAGGTGCTTTGATAGCAGCTCAGCGGCTTCTAGGGGAATAACATCATCATGTTCGCCGTGCCAGAATTGATATTCTGTTCGACAATTTTTTACCGAAAAGGCAAGAGCACTGAAGCTAAGCTTTAGTTCTTCTGCCCAAATACCAACACCTTGCTTAGCCGATTGCTTGAGATTAGCGGTTGAATAGTTTCGATATTGACTTGTTTTTAACAAGTTAATATCTGCAGCACGACCTTCAAGTGTGGGGCGAATATAGTTCAACTGCTGGGAATAAAAGTGTTCGATGTCTTTTCCAACAGCCATTTTTAAAATGGGTTCGATCAAAAATGGAGCAAACTTTAGACTTCGATTAACGGCCGTTACGAGTGAAGGGATGTTGGCGCAGGCCATAATATCTTCGATACGCGGCATGGCATTAACCATCGCAATGCGCTCGATGCGATCTGGCAGAAACTCTGCCAAGGCAAGCGCGTAACTACCACCTATAGAGTGTGCAAGAATTTTTACTTTATCTAGTTTTAGGTGATCTAGTAGTTGCTCAAGATCCGAGCACCAGTCTTGGTGGTTACGTTCGGGGTGGCAGT
>NZ_LWEY01000059.1:0-546 GCF_001634935.1 Oleiphilus sp. HI0043
GTATTTGAATGCTGAACACTCACTTCTGCACCTACTTTTTCAGATAGATCTTCTTGTAAGCGTGATATATCGGCATCGGGTTTTGGCTTAGCTGCTTTATTTGTAGGCTTGTCTTCTATTAGGCGACGGACGAGTGCTTCGGTCTGTCGTACTGAAAGCGACTTCAACTCAACCTGACGAGCCACAATTATCTGTCGCTCGGTATCTAACGATAACATCGCTCTGCCATGGCCCATCTCCAAGTCGCCATGCTCTAGCATCAACTTTACTTCATCTGTTAGGTTGATCAGGCGAAGCAAGTTAGTCACGGTTGACCTCGATTTACCAACGGCTTCAGCTACTTCGCTTTGGGTAAGTTCAAACTCATCTTGCAAACGCTGTAAAGCGGNGGCTTCTTCCATTGCATTAAGGTTTTCACGCTGAATATTCTCGATAAGCGCCATTGCAACAGCCGCATCATCTTCAACATCACGAATAATTGCGGGGACTTTATCGAGCTGAGCGATTTGTGCTGCCCGCCAACGCCTTTCGCCCGCAATAATTTCA
>NZ_LWEY01000060.1:0-811 GCF_001634935.1 Oleiphilus sp. HI0043
CGATGCCTGAAGGTTTTGAGTTGATGGCCTCAACTGAATCTTGCCCTATTGCTGGTATGTACTGTGCAGAGAAGAATTTCTTTGGTATCCAGTTCCACCCTGAAGTAACGCATACCCTGCAGGGTGAGCGTATTTTAAGTCACTTTGTAAAAGATATTTGTGGTTGTGAATCACTTTGGACGCCAGCAAAGATTATTGAAGATCAGATTGAACGAGTTCGTGCCCAAGTGGGTGATAAGAAGGTCTTGCTAGGTCTATCTGGAGGTGTTGATTCTTCAGTGGTTGCGGCGCTATTGCATAAAGCCATTGGTGATCAGTTAACCTGTGTTTTTGTCGATAACGGCTTGTTACGTAAGAACGAAGGCGACATGGTGATGGAGATGTTCGCCGAAAACATGGGCGTCAAAGTCATTCGTGCTGATGCTGAAGACTTATTCTTGGGTAAGTTAGAAGGTGTTTCTGATCCCGAGAAAAAGCGAAAAATCATTGGTAATACCTTTATTGAAGTCTTCGATGAAGAAGCAACCAAGATTCAAGACGTTGACTTCTTGGCCCAGGGTACTATTTACCCGGATGTCATCGAATCTGCTGCAGCGAAAACGGGTAAGGCGCATGTTATTAAGTCTCACCACAACGTAGGTGGCTTACCAGACGATATGAAGATGGACTTAGTTGAACCTTTACGCGAGCTATTCAAAGACGAAGTTCGTAAGATGGGCTTAGAGCTAGGTCTGCCTTACGACATGGTGTATCGCCACCCCTTCCCAGGGCCTGGCCTAGTTGTTCGTATTTTGGGGGAAGTGAAGAAAGA
>NZ_LWEY01000061.1:0-983 GCF_001634935.1 Oleiphilus sp. HI0043
GATTAAAGCAATTTCTTGTCTGATATCTGTCATTTTGTTGCTTATGTCTCCTTTTGCGGTTTCTAAGTCGAATCAAGATGAAAAGAGGGTTGAAACGCTGTCGGAAGTCTCTATTATTGGCAGCTCTGAACTGCCAAATGTAAGTTTTGATCTGCCATGGAAACTACCAACTATAGAGAAGCGTGATGAAGCGTCTCCGCCAAAAAGTATTCCTGGCATTTTAGATAGCATTGAACCTGTCCGGTTCCGACAGCAGATTCATTTTTCAAGGTTTTTGGAAGTCGATTCTCCGTCTTTCAAACCTCGATAGTGTAATGGAAAGCGTAAAACCTTGTAAATTTGTAGGGAATTTATGAGCGTGTCCCGGAATTCCTGGGTTGCTGTCTATACACTTGCAATCACATAGTCGTTCGTCAACAAGGAACGTGAACCTGTTCATACGTATTAAGGTGCAGGTAAAGACATAATGAAAATCAGCATTATAGCTGACGACAAACTCTGTTTTATTTCGTTGATGTTTATTTAGTCATCAACGCCGAACAATTACTTTGAATACAAAAAATAGATGCGGTAGCGATTCTATGAGCATTACGTACTCGTAGTATTTGCAAAACGCTTTAATTAGAACATTAAGGGGCACAAATCATGTTAGATACGATCTTGCGATTTTTTCAGGAAGGTGGGGCGTTTATGTACCCAATCGCAGTCGTTTTAGTAATCGGTTTAGCGATTGCTATTGAGCGTTTTATATATTTAACCGCAGCAAAGAACTCTAATAGAAATGCCTTTGATAAGGGGCTGTTACCGATTCTTAGAAAGCGCGATTACCCAAAAGCGCTAAAGTTTGCTAACGACTCACAGGCTGCTATTGCAGCAATTATGGGTGCGGGTTTAAGTCGTTTATTAAACAATGCTAACCGGGATGAAATTGAGTTCGCTATGGAAGAAGGCTTGATGGAAACACTTCCTCGCCTTGAAAAGCG
>NZ_LWEY01000062.1:0-1531 GCF_001634935.1 Oleiphilus sp. HI0043
CTAGTCTTTATTTTCAGATGGGTGAGAACGAACGCGCAGCGAAGATATATCGTGACGTGTTATCGACACGTGATATTGGTTGGGCAAGGCTTGGTTTAAGCAAGGTGCAAGTTGCTTTGGGTGACTATGAAGGCGCTATCAAGGGGCTTCAAGGCTTATTAGCAGGTAACCCGAACTTAATTGAAGCCTATGATACCTTGGCCGAAGCGCAACTAAAGCATGGGAAGGCCCGCGATGCGCAAAAAACTTTGGCAAAGGCTGTTGATATTTCACCGCATGCTATTCTGCGTCAGCAGAAACTTGCTGAAGTTTGCTCTAAAAATAAAGATGTTGAAGGCGCTGCGGATGCTTTTTGTCAAAGTGTAAAGTTGGGGCACAATTCTGTACACGAGTCTTCTGAAAATTATTTAAGTTTAGGTCGCTGCCTTTCTGATTTGGCTGAAGGTGATACGTCGGATAATGGTAAAAAACAGGCAAAAGAAGCTGTTCATATTCTAGGGCGTGCTAGTAAGAAATTTAAGGATGATGTCAATGTTCAGGCTAGTGCATTATTGATCGAGGCCCGTGTTCACAAAGGGCAGGGTGATGACAAAAAGTCTCAGGCTGCACTGGATAAAGCCCAGGAAACAATGGATGTATCGAGCGCCTCAGCTGAAACAACCTTGGAGTTTGCTAAAACACTCTACAGTATGGGAGACGAGACCGAAGCCGAGAAGGTATTAAGTGATTTGGCAGAGCGTCACTCGGACGACAAGGGTGTCATGAACAATATTGAAGAGTTGCTTGATGAGCCTGTTAGCCTTCAGAAAAGGGTTAAAGCTAGAAAGCTTAACAAGAGTGGTATTACTGCATTTGAAGAGGGTGATCTGGACGAAGCGATTCGCGTTTTTGATGAGGCGCTTCAGGTTACGCCAAAACACCCAGCCCTTAACCTTAATACCGTCCAGGTAATGCTAAAACAAATTCGACAGCAAGGTGGCAACCCTCAGCTCAAAGCAAAGTGTGAGCAATGCTTGGACAATGTTAAGCATATTCCTGCTCAGCATAGGCAATACAAACGCTTCCAAAGTTTACAAACGAAGGTTAAGGCACTGTCCTAGTCGTAGGTAACAGTGGGTATCGCAAGTCCTGGCTTCAATTGTATGGGAATAATCTGTTGCAACGTGTAATTTCCACTTGAGCCTGACTCATTTGCTCGCTATTATTCCTGCGCCTATTTTTCCGCCCTTAGCTCAGCTGGATAGAGCGTCCCCCTCCTAAGGGGAAGGTCTCAGGTTCGAATCCTGAAGGGCGGGCCATTCTTGTTTATATCTCCATATTGCTCTTAAAACTCAGAGCTATGTTATTAAAGTGTAAAACCACGCGTGTTTAGGTTTGTGGCTTTGGCAATCCACAGATTATGGTCTACCTTTGTAATCATGTGGATAAAGTCCTTTATCATTTATATTTCTTTGATTGCAGTTTTCCAACTGTCGCTCGCCCGTACCTGTTATGCTGATGACTCAGGCGGTCATGTCAGTGAATCAGCGAA
>NZ_LWEY01000063.1:0-1107 GCF_001634935.1 Oleiphilus sp. HI0043
CGCGAGCGGAGTGTCAGCGCTTGAGCACCTTGCTCAGAGGGTTCTGATTGGCGTGCATCTTCGTAGCGAAGGCGAAAGTCTAACTCTGCAGTACCTTCAGAGAGTGCATCTGCTATCGAGCTAGCATCGGCTAATTTCTGGTCATCTACATATTCGTAGGCATATAAAGAAGAGGAAAATGTAGCAGTGCAAATAAGAAAAGCGCGAGCTAGCGAATGACAGTACTTACCTAACACTTTTTGCGAAGACATATAAAGCTCTCTTATTGTTATCAATATAATTGCTAAAACGAATTTAACAGCTTTTTAGTATTATTGTCACGCCTATCCAGCAGCCTTATATTTAAGAAATTGAGCATCATATAAAAAGCCCCCAATATTGGAGGCTTAATTGATATAAATAACCGAATTACATTGGTTTTAAATAACCGTTTTCTTCGAGTTCCAGAAGAATTAAGTGCTGAAGAATCTTATCTTTTGTTGAATCTGGATGGTCTAAGCTCAGACGCTCAAGAAAAGGACGCGCTTCGTCTGCATCAACTTTATGAACAAAGGAACGAATAACCGCTTTGATCATTTGTCGTGGGTGCGCCATTAAGGCCTTCAAATCCTTCAAGCTCTTACCGAGTGCAATTTCCTCATCGGTAAAATCAGAGCCAAGCGGAAACGGTGGGAATAAACCTTTCTCACGAGCAGACTTAAGAATCCCAGCTAACTTCTCAGGATAGTTTTCTTTGTATTCTGCTGGTAATGTAAAGCTCTCGCGAACCTTACCTTTCGACTTCATATCTTCTAGTAATTCTTGCTGGAAGCGAGAATCAGCAACCTTAATCAACTCAATCGCGATTTGCTCGTCGGTCTTGCCGCGTAAATCGGCAATACCGTATTCCGTCACAATGATGTCTCTAAGGTGCCTTGGAATCGTGATATGGCCATAGTGTGGTGTAATGTTTGACTGCAGGTCTTTACCACTACCGCGTGTACTTCTAACGCACAATATTGATCTCGCATCAGGCAATGAATGAGCCATCGATACGAAGTTATATTGGCCACCTACACCACTCACAACCGTGCCATTTTCTAGGCCATCTGATACAACCGCACCACT
>NZ_LWEY01000064.1:0-832 GCF_001634935.1 Oleiphilus sp. HI0043
TGCTAAGGGTATTATTATTGGTAAACAGAACATCCCATTAGCACAGGAGGGTGAAGCATTATTTCATATTGCTTATTTTTCCAAGCCAAACGAAGTGGCTGAAAATCTAGAGCTAATGAATGACAATTTGGTCAGTGAATCCGAGGTATTGTTAAATGAGCCATGATAACTTTTCAAAGAATGGAAACCTAAGTGAGGAGCAAACAATTGTGGGAAGTTCCTTCGCGAAATACCTTGATGGAAAGATCTTACTGGGTGCAGTCGAGTACGCTGACCTACCTGGACTACATTTATTCAACGTTCAGGTAAGAGTTGACACCGGCGCTAACAACTCATCTTTGCACGTCGAAAATATTGAGTATGAAGAGAGGGATAATGAAACTTGGGTCAGTTTTGATTTACCAAAGGATGTCTTTCCTGACCGAAGGGCGAGTAGACGGTCAGCAAAACTCGTCGACAAAAGGCTTGTTAAAACCAATAATGAGGCTAAAGAGAAGCGTTGCTTGATTGAAGCGAGTGTCTGCATTGGGAAAAGTCATTGGACGATACCCATCACCTTAACTGACCGCTCTAATATGCGATATCCTATGTTGCTGGGTCGCACCGCAATGGCAGGACGCGCGCTTGTTGACCCCGAGTCGGAGTATATCCAGAGTGCATATAGAATGAGCGTAAACTATGCATAGCTTCTGCTCGTAGACAGACAATAAGTATGAAGTTTAAGCAAAGTATTCTTGAGGTAAAAAATGTTTGATGAGCTTTTGGCCTGGTTTTCAATGTACAAAGTAAATGTGTTGCTAACGTTGGTTATCATCATTATCTACGGCTTTTT
>NZ_LWEY01000065.1:0-935 GCF_001634935.1 Oleiphilus sp. HI0043
TCTCACCTCGACCGTGAAGGTATGTTTATGCAACTCTCGGCTATCATTTCTTCTTTAGACGGCTTAAAAGAAAGCGCTTATTTAGACACGAGCAAGCCAGAGCCAGAACAAACACCAAGCCAGCGTTCATCACAAACTTCAGATCTTCCCGCATGGAAGCAAGCATGGCTGGAAGTATGGGGCGAGCTAAAGAAAGCAGTATTGATCCGGCGTTTGGATCACCCTGTCGCGCCTCTTATGGCGCCTGAGCAAAATTATTATCTGAAGCAGAATCTAAGACTGATGCTCGAACAAGCAAACCTTGCCTTACTAGAGCAAAACCAGGCTATTTTTACTCACAGCTTAAAACAAGCAAGCATTTGGCTAGAGAACTACTTTGATACTCAGGACAAACAAACGAAAACTCTGATTTCTAAACTCAAAAGTATGCAAACACTTCAAATAAGCTACGAAACACCCGATATTTCAAAGTCATTACGCTTACTGAAGACAAAAATTGAAGCCATGTATCTTAACCATAGCTTAGGCAAACTTTCCAACCCGACACCTTCAAGCACAGATAACAGTACCAAGCAGGAGCCAACACCATGAAGCGTTTACTCGTGTTGATTATTGTCGGCATGGCTCTAGCGCTTGGTGTTTCAGCGATTGTCAGCCATGACCCCGGATATGTTCGAATATCTTATGGAAACTGGCTAATAGAAAGTAATCTGGTCATCGCCGCACTCGCTATCGCTATTTTGCTTACTTTATTGGTATGGCTACTAGGGCTGAAACGTAAACTGGTGCATTCAAGCAAGTCTGTATCTAAGTGGTTTGGCCGTTCCGCCGAGTCAAGAGCTACGATAAAAACCGAGAAAGGTCTAATTGCACTACTTGAAGGCAACTGGGGCGTAGCGAGCAAGCTATTATCTAAATCTGCTACCAAGTCCCAT
>NZ_LWEY01000066.1:0-777 GCF_001634935.1 Oleiphilus sp. HI0043
TGTCCAAGCCAGTATCACGACCAGTACCTGCCAATGCCGCAACCACACTTTCAGTCGCAGTATGGCCGTATGTCATTGCCATTGAAGAAATAGCCGTGTCAACACGGTCAATACCTGCTTCAACCGCTTTAAGAATTGTCATATCTGACAAGCCAGAAGTCGCGTGTGCATGTAATTGAACTTCTAGATCAGTCTGAGCTTTCAAACGCCCAACCAACTCAGAAGCAGCATAAGGCGTTAATGTACCGGCCATATCTTTAATAGCGATAGAATCTGCACCCAAGTCTTCAATCTGCTTCGCTAAGCTAACCCAGCTTTCCAAAGTATGTACAGGACTTGTTGTATAGGAAAGCGTTGCCTGAGCATGACCGCCGTTTGCTTTAACAGCTTTAAGCGCACGATCCAGGTTGCGAGGGTCGTTCATCGCGTCAAAAACACGGAATACCTCAACACCATTTTTTACAGCACGCTCTACGAACTTATCAACAACGTCATCAGCATAATGTCTATAACCTAACAGATTTTGACCTCGCAACAACATTTGCTGCGGAGTATTAGGCATGACTTTCTTCAATTCTCTGATACGATCCCATGGATCTTCACCAATAAATCGAATACAGGAGTCAAATGTAGCGCCACCCCAAGATTCAAGTGACCAATAGCCTACCTGATCTAGCTTTTCAGCAATTGGCAGCATATCGTCAATTCGCATACGCGTTGCTAATAAAGATTGATGTGCATCACGAAGTACGACATCAGTGATTCCGAGTTTTTTGT
>NZ_LWEY01000067.1:0-640 GCF_001634935.1 Oleiphilus sp. HI0043
TTCAGCAAAGGTGTTAACAACAAAGGTAAAGAGGAACAATACAAAGGCTGCCAGGAACAAGATACGGTAGTGTGTACTGCCGACTTCGGATTCTGGCATTTCAACTGCGATGTTGGCAGACAAGGTTCTCATGCCTTCAAAAATATTCACATCCATGATTGGCGTGTTACCCGTTGCCATCAATACGATCATGGTTTCACCAACTGCACGACCCATACCGATCATTACAGCAGAGAAGATACCCGGGCTTGCCGTAGGAAGAATGACGCGAGTCATGGTTTGCCACTGGGTAGCACCCAATGCCAGAGAGCCATAGCTCAAATGCTTCGGTACACTGAAAATCGCATCTTCAGTAATCGAGAAGATAGTAGGAATGACGGCAAAGCCCATCGCGGCGCCCACGACTAAGGCGTTACGCTGGTCAAAATCGATGCCCATTTCATTGGTCAACCAAGACCGCATATCGCCGCCAAAGAAGGCGACTTCCAATACCGGGCTAATTTCGATACTGAACCACGAGGCTAACAAGATAACCGGAATTAACAGCACGGGGTCCCAGCCTTCCGGTACGGCGTGTCTAATTCGGTCGGGTAAGTTCACCCAAATGAAGCCAAACGCAAGTAAAGAGAGCGGGGTAATC
>NZ_LWEY01000068.1:0-2094 GCF_001634935.1 Oleiphilus sp. HI0043
CCAAGGGAATCTCGATAAACTCTAAAGGAAGGTCTTTAGGAAGGCGCTTAACATATTCGTTTGCGCCTTCCGTCACCCACTTCGGCATTTTAGTACCAACAGCAAGTATTTTTATTTTCATCGCTATCGCAATTCACAAACAGTGCAGAGATTGAATTATGCTTATTACATAAGCCAAAGGAAAAACTAAAGAAAAGGCTATAGTTAATGCTCAGTCATTGAGGCACTGGCATCCGGGCCATCACGCCAAAAGCCTTCCAGGTCATAAAATGTGCGTGAAGCGGGAAGCATCACATGAACGACAACCTCGCCCAGATCAACCAAAACCCAGTCACTGCCATCAGCACCTTCAATACCTAAAGGCCGTCCGCCTTTATCTTTTACTTCGGAAACCAAATTTTCTGCAAGAGACTTAACGTGTCTGCTCGAAGTCCCTGAAGCGATCACCATATAGTCTGTGACGCTAGTTTTATCTTTAACATCCAGCACACAGATATTATCAGCTTTAAGATCCTCTAAAGCCTCGACCACTACAGTTTTCAATTCTTCAGTTTGCATACGTTCTTTGTGTTCCCCATTTGGTTAATTTTGCCTGCTCTGAAACAGCGTTTCAAAACAGCAACTCACTCTCGATAAAGCGCATTATCACAGATATAGTCTTCAACCGCACCTATCACAAGGTAACGAATGCTTTTATTTTTCCTGACCGCTTCACGAATGGCAGTGCTAGAGATATCTAACTGCGTCAAATCAAGCATCAAAGCTAAGCCGCCCGGCTGCTCATGCAAGTAATTGGCAGACATAACCCATTCAAAGCCAAGTTGCTCCAGACATTGCTTTATATCGCCTTCAAGTTCACCCGGGCGCTTTACAACAACAATATGCGTCTGCTTTGATAGCTGCTCTGCCTGACGCCAGGTTCTTAAACCTCGCGCAGCATCAGTCCCCATGACGATACTCAAGGCCTGATCACCAAGCTCTTGACGCATCTCGCGAACTGATTCAATGGTATAACTTGGACAACCCCGCCGAATCTCTCGCTCATCAACATTCAAACACGAGTCATGAGCTGTCGCCAGCTTCAACATTTCAAGGCGAGAGTCAGCACTTGCCGACACACTATCCTTATGCACAGCCTGGTAACAAGGCATCAAGTCGACACTGTTGACACCCAGTTCCGAGACAAGCTCGGTGGCCATGCGCAAATGACCAACATGAACCGGGTCGAAAGTACCACCGAAAACAACTTTCACGAAGTTAGACTTCTCATAAGGAATCTAATTAATGCAGGCCTCACTGACGGATATGCCCATCGCCCAGCACCACAAATTTTTCCGAAGTTAAGCCATGCAGACCAACCGGCCCACGCGCGTGAATCTTATCGGTTGAAATGCCGATTTCTGCACCCAAACCATATTCAAAGCCATCAGCAAATCGCGTTGAGGCATTGATCATTACCGAGCTGGAATCGACACTCGCTAGGAATTGACGACCTTTTGTATAGTTCTCGGTAACAATTGAGTCAGTATGGTGCGAACCGAACTCATTGATGTGCGCAATGGCTTCCTGCATACCCTCTACCACCTTAATAGATAATACCGGCGCAAGATATTCTGTCTGCCAATCTTCCAGCGTCGCATCCTTCGCAGCAAAACCCGCATTATTCAAGATTGTGCAAGTTTGCTCACAGCCACGTAGCTCAACCTCTTTTTCTGCATATAAAACTGCTAACTGGGGCAGAACCTCTTCAGCGACAGGCGCATCAACCAAAAGCGTTTCCATCGTATTGCAAGTGCCATAACGATGCGTTTTTGCATTCAATGAAATTGCCTTCGCCTTTTCAATATCCGCATCACGGTCGATAAACACGTGACATATACCGTCCAAGTGCTTAATTACTGTCACCTTAGCGTCTCGACTGATTCTCTCGATCAGACCTTTTCCGCCACGAGGCACGATCACATCGACATATTCTGGCATGGTGATCATTTCACCCACTGCCGCGCGATCTGTCGTTTCAATCACCTGAACAGCCGTTTCAGGCAAGCCAGCTTCAGACAAACCTATTGCGATACAGCTCGCGATGGCCTTGTT
>NZ_LWEY01000069.1:0-33850 GCF_001634935.1 Oleiphilus sp. HI0043
CTTAACCGCCGTTGCGGCAGCATTTGTGCCCGAGATAATGGGGGTAGGCTATGACACTGTAAACCAAACGCTTTTGGGCGAGTTTGGTTTGCTTCTACTGTGCTGCATCGCCGTGGTAAAAATTGTGGTAACGGGCATTAGCATTGGCTTGGGGATGCCAAGTGGACTTGTGGGCCCAATTCTCTTTATTGGTGCAACCGTTGGCGGCGTATTTGGCCTAATCGCTGAATGGATTATGCCTGAAACCGCCTCCTCAGCTGGCTTCTACGCTATGTTGGGTATGGGTGCGATGATGGGTTCCGCGCTACAAGCTCCCTTGGCCGCACTATTAGCCTTATTAGAACTTACGCAAAACCCCAATATAATCATGCCGGGAATGTTGATCATTGTTGTATCCAGTATGGTTGCAAGTGAAGTGTTCAAGCAGCAGTCTATTTTCCTGAGTATATTGAAGGAACAAGGTCTCGATTATCACAATAGCCCGGTTATTCAGGCACTTCGCCGCGTCAGTGTTGGCGCCATTATGACCCGACAATTTAGTCCGACGAAACGGCATATAGTTTACGAGGAAGCCAAGGAAATTTTGCGCCAGGAGCCTAAATGGATACTAATCAATAACAGCGATGGTAAACCAGTTTCGCTTCTTCCCACGGTCGATCTTGCGCACTACCTGGAGGAAAACGAACAGGAGCTGGTCGAGGGTGAGGAGCACCCGATTAAGGAGCGCATCCTGATCGACCTGTTTGAAATCCCGGCACAGCGAAAAGATATTGCCTCTCTCTACTTTCAAGCCACGCTTCAGGAAACCCTTGACCGCTTTACAGAAACTAAAACTGAAGCCTTATATGTCGAGAGAACCAGTGCTCCTACCGTTTCGCGTGTCCTGGGTATCGTCACTCGCGCTGAAGTCGAAAATTATTATCAATACAAAAGGAAATAAACATGCTTTGGGTAAAAAGCTTTCACATTGTTGCTGTTGTATGCTGGTTTGCCGCCTTATTTTACTTGCCCCGCTTATTTGTCTACCACGCTCAGTCAACAGACCAAACCAGCTTAGAGCGTTTCAAAGTTATGGAACGAAAGCTATACCGCGGCATTGGAACCCCTTCGATGATTGCAACGATTGTGCTGGGGCTTTGGCTAATTTCCTATAATGTAGAAGGTTACTTCCACGGTGGCTGGTTACACGCCAAATTAACACTGGTCGCGATTCTTGTTGGCTATCACTTCTATTGCGGCAAGATTCTCAAGCAGTTTGCTAGCGACAATAATACCCGAAGCCACGTATTTTATCGTTGGTTTAATGAGTTCCCGGTATTACTGCTTATTAGCATCGTTATTCTTGTTGTTGTGAAGCCCTTTTAACATGCCGGTCTCGACACTCCCGCAAGGCATATACGGCATTACTGATCCTTCTTTGCTTCCTGGCGAGTCTCTGTTTACCGGGGTAGAAAGTGCGCTTAAAGGTGGCTGCCGTGTTATCCAATATCGGGATAAGCAATCAAAGCCAGATCAGGCGCTTGCCAAGGCACTCCGACTCAAAGCCTTGTGCCATAAGTACCAGGCAGCACTAATCATTAATGACAGCCTGGCCCTGGCCCTCGACAGCGATGCAGATGGGCTGCATCTTGGAAAATCTGACGGCCACTTAAGCGAAGCACGGCAAGCACTCGGCGACAAAAAGATCATTGGCGTTACCTGCCATAGTGACCTGCAATATGCTCAGGACTGTATTAACCAAGGCGCATCATACTGTGCTTTTGGTCGTTTTTTTGAATCACAAACTAAGCCAGAAGCGCCTCCATGTAGCCTGGAAACATTCAAGCAAGCACTGCAATTGAGTATTCCCGTACTAGCCATTGGGGGTATTAGCATAGACAATATTGCTCGCTTCAGAGATACTCCTCCTCATAATATTGCGGTCATTAATAGTCTCTTTGGCCAGGCAGATATCTACCAAGCTGCGCTGGCGCTAAGCGCCGCATTTAAACAAATTCAAACTTATTAATTTAGAAACAGGTTCCAATATGTCTCGATCCGAAGATCTTTTCAACGATGCCCAAAGTGTGATCCCAGGCGGCGTAAACTCCCCGGTGCGCGCATTTAAAGGTGTTGAAGGTACTCCCATTTTCTTTGAACGCGGTGAAGGCGCCTATTTAGTAGATGCCGACGACAAGCGCTATATCGACTATGTCGCGTCATGGGGACCAATGATCTTGGGCCATGCCAACCCGGATGTAATCTCTGCCGTGAAAGCGCAACTAGACCACGGCTTGGGCTACGGTGCGCCAACTGAAATCGAAACCATCATGGCGAAAAAGGTTTGCGAACTTGTCCCTTCTATTGAAATGGTTCGTATGGTGAGTTCGGGAACCGAAGCAACCATGAGCGCTATTCGCTTGGCGCGTGGTTTTACCGGACGCGATAAAATCGTTAAGTTCGAAGGCTGTTATCACGGGCATGCTGACTCGCTACTCGTTAAAGCAGGCTCTGGCGCGCTAACGCTTGGCGTGCCTAATTCACCTGGAGTACCTGCGAGTGTCGCCGAGCATACAATCACCCTTACCTATAATGATGCAGACCAAGTTAAAGCACTGTTTGATGAAATGGGTGACCAGGTTGCTGCGATTATTGTCGAACCCGTTGCCGGGAATATGAACTGCATTCCTCCAGTACCTGGCTTTTTAGAAAGCTTACGAGAAGTCTGTGACAAACATGAAAGTGTCTTGATCTTTGATGAAGTCATGACTGGCTTCAGAACCGCTTTAGGCGGAGCCCAGTCTGTATACAATGTGAAGCCTGACCTAACTACTTTAGGAAAAGTAATTGGCGGTGGTTTACCGGTCGGCGCTTTCGGTGGCCGTACAGATATTATGCAAGCGATAGCGCCTACAGGCCCAGTCTACCAAGCCGGTACTTTATCGGGTAATCCGCTCGCCATGGCAGCCGGTCTAGCTATGCTGAATGCGATATCCGAGCCAGGTTTCTATGAAGCGCTAAGTCTGCAAACCACGAAACTGGTAGACGGCTTAAAAGCAGCTGCTAAAGAAGCCGGTGTGCCAATGACCTTTAACCAGGTGGGTGCAATGTTTGGTTTCTTCTTTACCGAAGCAGAGCAAGTTTCTCGCTTTGATCAAGTCATGGAATGTGACTTGCCTCGTTTCAAGGCTTTCTATCATGCGATGTTAGAAGAAGGTGTTTATCTTGCGCCGTCTGCGTTTGAAGCTGGCTTTGTTTCAAGCGCGCACAGCGATAAGGAAATTGAAGCAACAGTTGAAGCAGCACGAAAAGTGCTCAAGTCTCTTGCTTAGTTTTCTGTAAAACCTTCTAAAATAGTATTCAGAAATAACAGGCCTTTGTCCGTCGTACATAGGCCTTCTTCCTTCATCAAGCCCCTTGTCTTGAGTTCCGTTAACATAGGCTCTAAGACGCTGAGTTCCAGGCCCGTACGCTGAGATAGTAGTGAAGCTGGCACACCTTTCGTCAGACGTAGAACATTCATCATAAACTCGAAAGCTAAATCTTCTTGTGGAATAGCTTGTTCGCCCACTCTAATACTAGGCCCTGAACTGACATCAGAGCGCCTACTAGCAATTGCTTTTAAGTAATCGTTTGGGGTTCGAGTCTTACGGTAGCGATACATTCCCCTAAGCTGCTGAGCATCATCTAGCAAAGTGATTTTAGAGTGTGCACCGGCACCAATGCCAAGATAGTCACCAAACTGCCAGTAATTAAGATTGTGCTTAGCTTGAAAATCTGGTTTCGAGAATGCCGAGACTTCGTACTGCTGAAAACCCTTCTCGCCTAACAATTGCAGGCCATTATTTTGAATATCCCACATCAGTTCATCTTCAGGTAGAGCAGGCGGGTAGCGATAGAACTCGGTATTTTGTTCGATCGTCAATTGATACCAGGATAAGTGATTCGGCCCAAGCGATAATGCACTTTGGATATCATCCATGGCATCATCCAATGTTTGCCCGGGCAAACCATGCATCAAATCAATATTACAGTTAGTAATACCTCCCTCGTGTGCTTGTTCAATGGCCTTCATTGCTTCACTAGCAGAGTGAATGCGCCCAAGCTTTTCCAAATAGCGGTCTTTAAAACTCTGAACACCTAAAGATAGGCGGTTAATACCTGCTTGAGCATAAGCTTGAAATCGCTTCGCTTCAGTCGTACCTGGATTAGCCTCGAGTGTGATTTCGATATGCTCGGCAAAAGGCAATCGCTTATCTATGGCAGGTAGTAAGCGCTGATAAAACTCACCTGACATTAAACTCGGTGTACCGCCACCAAAAAAGATCGATTCAATTTTACGGCCCTGTGCAAATTCCCTATCAAAGTCCAAATCTTCAAGAAGCTTATTTAGATAGGCCTGTTCTGGAATTTCAGCACTGACATGGGAGTTGAAGTCGCAGTAAGGGCATTTGCGTACACACCAGGGAATGTGTACATAGAGACTTAGTGGAGGCAGTGTATTCAAGGCTCAGCCTAAGCCATTGACGCTTTGATTAGCTCAATTTTGTCGAGCAAAGCCTGGGTTGCCTGGCCACGGTGGCTAATTTTGTTTTTCTCTTCTTTCGTCAATTCTGCTGCGGTACATTGTTGATCAGATACCCAAAATACCGGGTCATAGCCAAAACCTTCACTGCCACTCTGAGTTTCAGTAATTCTACCAGGCCAACGGCCATGGCAAATTAAAGGTGTTGGATCTTCAGCATGCGACATATAAACCAGAACACAATGGAATTGCGCTGTTCTTTCTGCCTCGGGAACCCCCCCTAACTTTTTCAAAACCAGGTCGATGTTATCCTGGTCACTAGCTCCCTCACCTGCAAAACGAGCTGAATAAATACCGGGCTGTCCCTGTAAGGCGTCAATCGCGATACCCGAATCATCCGCCAAAGCGGGTAGGCCTGTCATTTTGGCTGCGCAACGCGCTTTAATAATGGCATTCTCAACAAAGCTGAGCCCCGTTTCTTCAGGCGGCTCAAAGTTATAATCTGATTGCGGGCTGACCTCAATATCATGATCAGCCAGCAGTAATTTAAACTCTCGAAGTTTTCCCTGGTTACCCGTAGCTAATACAATTTTCATCTCTGCCTGACCTGCTAATCGTTATAGAAGTTTTGCGTAAACCTCAGTTTTAGTGGCTGTGTTCCACCTTGCGGGTAAACCGTTACGTCAAAGGTCAACAAATCACCCTCGCGATATTGAAGCTGAGCCAGGTAGTAAATAGCATCGCCTTCTATAACTTGCTGGAAAGATAAAAACTGCGACTGGCGAATCTCATTGATCATCTCTGCCTGCACGGAACCACCCACTGCTTTTCGCTTTCCCTCCTTATCGACCTTAATAATACTGATATTAACCAAGCCTAAAGAACGACTTCTAACTAGTTGATACTGCCTTGCAACCTCTTCATCGAGGAAGGTCGAGGCAAAGGCAATATAGTGTACTTCATAATCGCTGCCATCAGGCCCTGGAAATACCTCTTTCTTCTCTGCATTCGCTGCAACAGAAAGAAAAGTCGTGAGCAAAAAAATTAAACTTGTTAAGGTTCGTATCATCGCTGAATTCATACGCTTGAGCCTATTGGATCAGAAAAAGTGAATTATTTACTAATGCGGTATACCGCAAATTCGGCAAATAGATTTGGCCACATGCGCGCAAAACTACTCTGTTCAAACTCTGCATCCACCACTTCGCGGTTCAGGATCTTGATACCTTTTTGAACACAAAGCGCTTCAAAGTCCTTAAAGGTGCAGAGGTGGATGTTCGGTGTGTTATACCAGGTATGCGGCAAAGTTTTCGACATCGGCATTTTGCCATTCCACAAAAGGTAATGGCGGCAACGCCAATAGCCAAAATTTGGAAAGGTAACAATTCCCTGATTTCCGAGACGCATCATTTCATCAAGCATCACATCCGGACGCCGGACTGCCTGTAGAGCTTGCGTCATAATCACCGTATCAAACTGCTGATCGGCAAATTGAGACAGGCCTCTTTTGTCCAGATCATGCTCTATAACATTAACTCCCTTCTCAATGCATCGGGTTATCTGCTCTGACGCAATCTCTAGCCCATATCCAAGGACCTTCTTTTCCTGCTGTAAGTGCGCCAGTAAAGTGCCATCACCACAACCTAAATCGAGCACACGGCTGCTTTCTTTCACCCAGGGTTCTATCAGTCTCAGGTCGGCACGCATTATTTTATCTCCTCAGCAATACGCTTCATATAAGCTGAGAAGATAGCCATATAGCGCTCCGTTGGAATTAAAAACGCATCATGTCCATATTCTGAGTCTACCTCTGCATAACAGACACGTTTACCTGCTTTAGTCATAGCTTCAACCAAACGCTCTGAACGCTCGGGAGAAAAGCGCCAGTCTGTACTAAAGGAAACAACAAAATAGCCACACTGGGCTTTGCCTAGTGCTTTCTCAAGAGAACCTTCTGTTTTTTCAGCCGGGTCAAAGTAATCCAAAGCCCGTGTCATTAATAAATAAGTATTGGCATCAAAGGTTTTTGAGAAGCGCTCACCTTGATAGTTTAGGTAGCTCTCGACTTCAAACTCAACATCATAGCCAAAGTTGAAGGCTTCTTCCTTTAGATCCCTACCAAACTTTTCACCCATTGAGGCGTCAGACAGATAGGTCACATGACCAATCATACGAGCGAGCATCAAGCCTTTCGACGGTATGGTATCTTGGCTGTAATAGTGACCTTGATGAAAATCGGGGTCAGAGGTAATCGCTTTACGAGAGATTTCATTAAAAGCAATATTTTGAGCAGTCAGCTTAGGTGTTGAGGCAATAACCACCGCATGTTTCAAACGCTCGGGATAATTGAGCGACCACGCCAAAGCCTGCATACCGCCTAGACTCCCACCGACCACCGCAGCCCAAACGTCAATGTCTAAACGGTCAGCCAAGCGAGCTTGACTTTCGACCCAATCGTCAACAGTAATAATAGGAAAGTCTGGGCCATAGAGCTCACCGGTTTCAGGGTTGATAGTGTTTGGCCCGGTACTACCACTGCAGCCACCCAGGTTATTCAGGCTCACCACAAAAAAGCGATTGGTATCTATTGGCTTATCTGGGCCTATACACGAGTCCCACCAGCCAGGCTTCTTATCAGATTCCGAATGAAAACCCGCGGCATGATGATCGCCGCTCAAGGCATGGCAGATCAATATTGCGTTAGTTCTGTTTTCGTTCAGCTCGCCGTAAGTTTCATAGACAAGCTCATATTGTTGCAGCGTCTTGCCACTGATCAGATTTAGCGCTTGGTCAAAATGTGCAACTTTCGGCTCAACGATACCTACAGAGTGCATCGCTTGCGCGTTAGAAGTGTTTGGTGAGGAACTGGCAGTTTCAGGCATGCGTTGGATTAGGGCTCTTTATGATGCGTATCAAGAAAAGCGGAGTGTAAACGGCCCTCTAGCGAATGGCAATATCCTGAATACTAATCACATTGCTTGGCGGCGGTGTACTCAGGCTCTGATGTATTTGCTCAACTTCGCTAATTTGCTGATGCGTTCTATCGATCAGTTCTTTCAATTTAGCCTGCTGAACCTTTTTGTCCTTACTCGAACTCGCTAAATTCCTTAAGTGGCTCACACGCTCTTCGAGCATGGTTTTTTGCTCATGAGTATATTGAATAAGCGGTAATAAAGCCTCTTCTGGCCACTGCTTGGCTTGTTTAATAATTTGCAGCTGGATCAGACGCATCTCTGCAGCAAAGGTATTAAAAAAGTGATTTATCAGCACCGATTGTTCCGTCATAAACATTTTAGGTCGTCGACAGAACTTCACCAACTTTGCTTTCAAAGCCTCTAGCGCTTTGCGCTGCTCACCAATTGTAAACTTTCTTGGTTTAAGGTACTTGGCATGAACGTCCGACTTGAAGCGCTTATAAATTGCATGAACCATTTTGTCGGCAATTTTTGCTTCACTCTCGACATTATCGAGTTCTTTATCCATCTTATCGAAAAATTTATTCATCGAGTGAACCAAGCCAACGGTGCTCCAACAATCTTGCATATCACGCTTGGTATGTTTGAGCACTTCTTTCAAGCGCTCTTCACTAACCAATTGCTGCAATACTTCTCCTTGCGACTCCATCAAACGTCGACTAGAGCGTAAAGTGATCAGTTTGCGGTGATAGATATCGTGCTCGGTGTGCGTTTCTTTGGCTAGATTCTGCAACATTTCGGGGCTTAGTACTTCTCTTTCTAGCCCTTCGTGACGCTCGTATAAGTTAGCCAAACGGTCATTCAAAACTGATTGCGAGCCATGCAGCATCTTTTGCAAATCTCGCAGAAGATCTTTGTAAATCGTTGACTCACGCTCGGCAATAATTCGCTTGGAAATTAGCTTCTCCAATTTAGGAAAAGCACTTTTTTGCAATAATGAATGGTCTTTTCTGATTTTAGCAATCAAACCCTGTTTTGCAGATAAAGGCAAAACATCTTCTGCATCCATATTCAGCTGCTTGGCTGTTAGGTGCCGAATTTGCTCAATCGAAGCACTAATATGCGGTTCACCCTGCAGGTCATCCCAGAGCACATCTATTTTATTCAGCACAGCAAAACGACCTGCACGGTGTTCAGACTCATGCACATCGATATACTGCTTCCAGATTGCCATGTCACTGGCTGTAACGCCCGTGTCAGCACTCAGCATAAAGATAACAGCCTGGGCATTAGGAATCATGCTAATGGTGAGTTCGGGCTCTGAGCCTAAGGCGTTTAAACCTGGCGTATCCAGGATACATAAACCTTTGCGTAAGATCGGGCTATCAAGGCTCAATAAAGCATGGCGCCACGCCGGTATTAAGACCTTATCTGAATTCTTGGCGCGTTCCAGCGAGCCTTCATCAAAGCCTAGTTCACGCGCCTGGGCAAAAGAAACCACTCGTGTTTCAGCGATTTGCCTGAGTGTTTCAGCCATCGACTCTTGATTACGAGGATCAATGGGAAAATAACGCCACTCATGGTCGCTCTTTTTTAATTCGCTAATGGTCTGGTTTTGTGATCGGGAGTCGATCGGTAATAGCTTGAGGTAGTTTTTTTTCTGGTGTTGATCGTAGAAAATTTCAGTCGGGCACATGGTCGTACGACCCGCCTGGGACGGTAACATTCTCTGGCCAAAGCTTGAGAATACCAAGGCGTTGATCAGTTCTGTTTTACCTCGGGAATATTCCCCAACCAGGGCTACCGTTAGTAACTCATCGTGTAAAAGCCCTAAACCACGCTGTAAGCGAGCATCGAGTTCGTTACTATACAAGCCAGCATCGACCAACCACTGTTTGTAGCGCTCAACGGAGCTACTCAGCTGCCGCTTCCAATCATGGAAGGCATCAACCTGTTGTGATAAGTCGTTTATAGACATGCAAAGTCACCACTTAACGTGCTTAAAAGCAATCATTCCAGGCGAGCCATTAAAAGCTTCCGCCTATTCCTTCACGATCATAGACCCTTATAGGTAATTTATCTGTGCGGGTATTGGCATTCCCTACACAAAGCTTAGCCCTTAAGACTATCTAAGCGTCAGATCATTCGCATTAAATGGCTCACGACCGTTTCGAGCACCTGAAGCGTAAGAAATGCAAATATTGGTGATAAATCCAAGCCGCCCATAGCTGGCAAGATCTTACGAAAGGGCTTCATCAAGGGCTCGGTAATCTGATTAATCAAGAGTAAGGCTGGGTGCCCGCTGCCGGGTGCAATCCAACTTGCAACGATCATGATAATTAGAGACCAAAAATAGATTTTTATTAAAAAGCTCGCAACCAATATGGCCGATAACAAAACAATATTAATCGGATTCGATATCGCATACCCCAACACCGCAACCTTGATACCAACAGCAACTGTCTGTACTAATATTGCTAGCACCAATGAAGCCAGATCGATGCCCGCTATACCTGGTATTAATCGTCTTAAAGTGATAAGCAAAGGGTTCGTCGCTTTAACAACAAACTGGGAAATGGGGTTATAGAAATCTGCTCGGGAGAGTTGCAAGATAAATCGCATCAAAACAATCATCACGTACAGTGATGACACGGTATCGATCACCAAATTAAAAATTTCTGCAAACATTCTATCCGTCCAAGAATAATAAATCGAAACCCGACAGGGCAGACAAGCTCTAAGGCTATAAAAACCAGGCCCGGTAAGTTTAAGCTATAAGTCGCCTCTAAGGCCAGCCGCTAAGCTACCGGATAATAAGTCCTTTTTAGCAAATTGCTAGTCCGAACTAGGCACCGCCCAAACATTTCTTAAGATAATCGATTATTTTATCCTCAGTAATCGGCTTTGGAATGAAGCTAAGGCCCTGCTCTGCAGCTTGCTCCTGGACTCGCTCCTGAAAATTCGCTGTTAATAAAGCGATTTTCGCGCTTGGGCACGCTTCTTGAAGTTCCGGCGATATCGTCAGGCCATCAACTCCCGGCATATTCATATCTAAAGTAATAAAATCAAACTGACCACTCTGACATAGCTTCAGTGCCTTTCGGGCATCTTCAGCTTCAGTCACACTCCAATCTGGATAGTGCGCACTGATAATAGCTTTCAGCATCAGGCGCGATATGCGACTATCATCAACGAGCATAATACTTTTTTGGGACATTCGTTCATCCTGCAAAATTTGAATTTGCTTTTCAGCTTTGTCTCGTCTTAGAGATCAAAACCTTCGCTTAGAACTTCAGTATAGCTCGAATCACTCACTTGTCTTTTATTTCCTGCTTCAGCTGCCGATCATGATCTTTTTATACAAAGAATATGTTGCCAATTCTACATTCGTATAAGAAAAATTGGCTTAATTTGATTGTTTCTGCTAATTTTTGTGGGCTTAGCTTTTTAATATGCTAAATGGAATCTCGTTGTCCCGGCTTGCCAACGAGAAGCAATCAGTAAGTAACAATGAGAAGAATGTTATGCCGGAAAACCAACAAAAATCCCAAGAAATGACGAATTTCACCCCTTACGTCGAAAAAGACGGTGAGGAGTACATGAACGATGAACAGGGCGAGCACTTTCGCCAAATCCTTTTAGCTTGGAAGCTTGAGCTAATGGAAGAAGTAGATCGTACTGTGCATTATATGAAAGAAGACGCTTCTAACTATGCAGATCCAAGTGACCGAGCGACACAAGAAGAGGAGTTCAGTCTTGAGCTTCGAACACGTGATCGTGAGCGTAAGCTAATCAAGAAGATCGATAAAACCTTAGACCGCATCGAAGATGATGACTATGGCTTTTGCGATTCTTGCGGTGTAGAGATCGGTATTCGTCGGCTTGAAGCACGACCTACTGCAACCCTATGCATCGACTGTAAAACGCTCGCTGAAATTAAAGAGCGCCAAACAGGAATTTAATCCTGATAGATTGGGTGGGAGCTACTCCTACCCAATATCCTTAGATCTATGAGCTCATATCGCGGTCGCTTTGCTCCGTCCCCTACCGGCCCTTTACACTTTGGTTCACTCTTCGCTGCCTTGGTTTCCTATTTAGAGGCAAGGAGAAATTCGGGTACCTGGCTTGTAAGAATTGAAGATATTGACCCCTTACGTGAAGCACCCGGCGCTAGCCAGCAAATTATCGAGACACTTGAAGCCCACCATTTATTCTCGGATGAACCAATAGTTTTTCAATCAGCACATAGTGCTGAATACGAAAGCTTGTTAACAAAACTGGACTTAAGAAAAGCAATTTTCTATTGCCCCTGTAGTCGAAAATACTTGGCTACAAACGGTGGTCGACACAATGAAGCTTGCCTACGCCAGTCTGTCGATAAGCAAAACTGTGCTCAGAAGTTTAGGAATACCGAAGAACTATATTATTGGCATGACGGCATGCAAGGTGAACACTCGTATAAACTAGATGATGATTTTGTTCTTAAGCGTAAAGAAAGCTTTTATGCTTATCAACTAGCTGTGGTTAATGATGATCACCGACAGAATATTACACATGTCGTAAGAGGCTACGACCTACTCTTCTCTACTCCCATGCAATTGGCACTCTATCAAGCGCTTGACTATAAGCCTCCCGAATTCTCTCATTTCCCGGTACTATCTGCTAAAGGTCAGAAGCTGAGTAAACAAAACCACGCGAAGGCCGTCTCTTCTCTCCAAGCCAAAGAGAATTTGAGCTGTATCTTTAGGCTGTTGGGGATTGAGATATCATCAAAATGCTTATCTATCCCTCAAATGCTAGAAACTGCCATTGAACACTGGAACCCTAAAGTTCTCTCACGAGTTAAAGAGCTTCCATCTCCATATTGAGTTTTCGCGTGCCAGCTTTGGTATGAAGTCAAAATAAGTTATGATTCTTCGTCCACACAATAAAGCAACTAAACCTAATTTAAGCAGGGCTACATGCGCCGAATATTAATCATTGAAGATGACATTGATCACCGCGCGGGTTTACAAAATTTTCTAGAAGATGCTTTACACCAGGTTGATGTCGCATCATCAGTCAACGAGGCCGCTGAAACTTATGCGCTACCCTCTTTTGATTTAATCATTTCGGATATCCACCTGCCCAACCAGCCCGGGACAGATATTATAAAATTAGCTCAGGGCGTACCTGTTTTGGTCACTACGGGGCAAGCCAGTTTACGCTCCGCTGTCGACGCTATGAAACTTGGTGCGGCTGATTACCTCGCCAAACCCTTTGACCATAAAGACCTGATTGACATCGTCAACAGCATACTGAAGCAAACTCCCTCTCCCATTCTAGCGAGCGCGACCAGCAATGAAGATGACGATGCAGATAAGCAGATCGGTCAACTAATTTTCGGCCAATGCCAAGCCATGAAGAAAGTGTTCCACTTAATGAAAAAAGTGGCACCTACTGAAGCAACCGTATTAATTCAAGGCGAAACAGGCAGTGGTAAAGAGCTGGCCGCGCGAGCTATCCATAAATTAAGCAATCGTCGTAATCACGAATATATTTGTATCAACTGTGCCGCAATCCCTGAATCGCTAATTGAGTCCGAACTATTCGGTCACGAAAAAGGCGCATTTACCGGGGCAGTAAGCGCTCGAAACGGTCTAATCGAAGCCGCTGATGGCGGCACCTTATTTCTGGACGAAATAGGTGAACTACCACTTGAAGCCCAAGCTCGCTTATTACGCGTTCTGCAAGAAGGGGAAATCAGGCGTGTTGGCTCAACCCAGTCTCGACAAGTTAATGTTCGGCTTATTGCCGCAACTCACCGAAACCTCAAGGCACTTTCTCGTACTGGCCAATTTCGAGAAGATTTGTTCTATCGTCTAAATGTTGTCCAGCTCAAGCTCCCCCCATTAAGAGAGCGAGGCGATGATATTCTTGGTCTTGCAAATACTTTGCTTGCCAAAGCAAGTGACAAGCTTGGCCAAGCAAATATCAAGTTCAGTCCGGATGCAATGAAAGCCGTTCAGGAATATCACTGGCCTGGAAATGTCCGTGAACTTGAAAATGCTATTGAGCGTGGAACCATTCTTTGCGATAACAAGATGATTACCGCTGAATTATTAGATATTGAGTCGGAAGTTGATGATATCAATATTCCAAAGGGATTGATTACACCACAAGTTAATTCCCCTTACAGCGCAGCTTCCCAACTCCCATCTGCCGAAAAGTCTTCAGCCTCCTCTAGCAAAAGCTTATCAATCGAAGACTATTTCCAACAATTTGTTCTCGAAAACCAAGACCATATGAATGAAACAGAACTGGCCAAGCGCCTGGGCATCAGCCGTAAGAATCTATGGGAACGTAGACAGCGACTAGGAATACCTCGCAAAAAGAGCAACTAGAAGTGAGACCTGCCTCACATTTTGTTGCATAAGGAAACACTTACTGTAATTAAGAAAATCACTTTCCTCCAAAAATGTTACCAGGCGTTACCTATCGAAACATATTTACCTGATTTTTTGTCACATTTTAGTATTTTGACCACTCTCTTTAAGCATAAATCGTATAAGAAAATCATAAGTTACTGTTTATTAAGTATTTATTAAGTGCTGGTACAGCTAATGCTACTCTTACTAGCATAAAAATAAAAATAACCAATATTAGTTATACAAATAAAAATAAAAATAGTAGTTAGCTTCTATTGTAGAAACCGCAGCGATAAAAATAATAAATGCGGGGTAAACTGAATATTTTGAATGCCTAGCTTTTTAGCGGCCGAAAAAATGAATTGAGTTATTGTTTCTGACTAATAAGAACACATAAAGTGGCACTAGTCCTAAACCGGATAACTTTATTTTAGCTACCGCTCTGAGTATTCAAATTGCTCTGTTTACATGCAAAGGTGTGAGCTTTTGCCCTAAAGCACAGACATGGATTCACAACAACAAAAAATTTAGAGTCTGCTCTTTTAAGCATGAAAAGGTCAATCACGGAGAGCGTTTGATCTTTTCATGCAAAGTCATTCCCCCTCTCTTTTCTTATTATTACTTGTGTTGCTACTTTTTCTGGTACAGTTTTCTCTTTAGATAAACTCTTGGCCTTGGTCTATGGTAAAGTATGGCTTCATAAAACGTAAGGCTGATAGAGCCCCTCAAGGTCTTAGTACTTCGTAACCCACAACAATGATTGTTTAAACATGTCCAGACTGTCTCCTTCCATTATACCTCGCGACCAACATCCCGTTTCTCGTAGCCAAATTAGCCCATCGGCGTTAAAGGTTATGCATCGCTTACATAATAGCGGCTATGAGGCGTATCTGGTTGGTGGTGGTGTCAGGGATATTTTGCTCGGCCAAAATCCTAAAGATTTTGATATTGCGACCAATGCACACCCTGAGGAGGTACATGCTCTTTTTAAGAATTCACGTTTAATTGGTCGTCGCTTTAAGCTCGTCCATATCCTGTTTGGCCGCGAGATTATCGAGGTTGCTACCTTCCGTGGAAGCGTAAACCAACAGGACGAAAAACAATCAGAGCATGGCATGCTGCTTAGAGACAATGAATATGGCAGTATCGATGAAGATGCTGTGCGAAGAGACTTTACGATAAACGCTCTCTATTACAGCCCTAAAGACTTTTGTATTTACGACTATGTCGATAGCCTGGACGATATTAAGCAGGGTCTGATCAACATTATTGGCGACCCGGAAACACGCTATAGGGAAGATCCGGTTCGGATGATCAGAGCTTTGCGTTTCGCGGCTAAACTAGACTTTGATATCGAAGAAGAGACCAGCGGTGCCATACGAGAGCACGGTCAGCTATTGTCCAACGTTGCAGCAGCACGTTTGTTCGATGAGATTCTAAAACTGTTTCTCTCTGGCTATGGATTGAAAATTTTTCACCTCTTAGTCGACTATGGGCTATTTAAGCCCTTGTTCCCAGCTATTGCTCATACCTTGGAAAACAGTGATAAGAGTGCTATCTATAAGAAAATGCTCGAGGCAGGCTTAACAAATACTGATCAACGAATTCATCAAGAAAAACCCGTCACACCAGCATTTCTGTATGCAACTCTTCTATGGCCTGAAGTCGATAGACTGTGGTCACAACTTATTGAAGAAGGCGTTCCCGAATTTCCTGCATTACAACAAGCAGGGCAACTTACACTTCAAAGCCAACTACCTCATATATCTATACCCAAGCGCTTCACCTTAATGATGAAGGAAATATGGGAATACCAAATCAGACTCACTAAGACTCACGGCAAGCGGCCTTTCCACCTCGCTGAACAGCAACGATTCAGGGCTGCCTATGACTTTTTGTTGTTACGGGAGCAAGCTGGTGAACCTGTCGGCGAACTCGCTAAGTGGTGGACTGAATTCCAAATCAAGCACCCTTCTGCTGTTTATAACAAAGCTAATCATCGAAAAAAGCGTGAGACACCTGGTGCTGACCGCCGAAAGACCCGACAATCACGACGTCCAAAGCGATCATAATGCTGCAGGTATAAGTCAGCAGGAACTGTTCGGCGAGAAGAAAAAGCTAGTCATGAAACTAAATCAAGTACTCATCGGTATTGGTAGCAACCTGGAAAGTCCTCGTCTTCAAGTAATAAAGGCGATAGAAGCCCTATCCCGGCATCCTGAACTAAAGCTAATGTCATCATCATCACTATACAGTAGCTGCCCTCAAGGGCCTCAGGATCAAGATGACTTCGTCAATGCAGTCATCTGGCTTGAAACCGCTCTGGAACCACTCGCTTTGTTAAAGTGTACTCAAACACTTGAAGCCGAATTCGGGCGTATAAAGACTCGGCATTGGGGGGAGCGAATCATCGACCTGGATATTCTATTCTATAACGATGAAACGCTATCAAGCGACGACCCTGACTTACGCATTCCTCACCCTTATGCGCTGGAACGAGACTTTGTGCTGGTACCAGCAATCGAAATTGCGCCTGCTTGGACGCTTCCCGATACATCGACCCTAGAACAACATCTTTCTTCGTGCAGCGAGCATAATTTACTTCGTTTAGATGGCACTCCGACTTGAGTCTCGCGAAACAAGTAGCTAATCTACGCACAAGCTAAGCTCTGTCATAGATTATCAGTAGTCGGTTTTATACTACTGTGAAAACTAAGGATTATATGATGAAAACGACAACCCTGAGCCTTCGTAAACTAAAAGAGTCCAATGGAAAATTCTCCTGTGTCACAGCCTATGACGCAACCTTTGCTAAGTTAGCGTCGGATGCTGGTATCGACGTTTTATTAGTCGGCGACTCTCTAGGCATGGTGTTACAAGGTCAGGACTCGACATTGCCTGTTAGTATTGATGACATGGTCTATCACACTCAATGTGTTAGCAGAGGCGCTCAGTCTCCCTTAATTATGGCCGATATGCCTTTTAATACCCTGAATAGCCCTCACGATACCTTGAACTATGGTGGACAGTTGATGCAAGCAGGTGCCCATATTATCAAGCTAGAAGGCGGCGAGTGGCTTGCAGAGTATATTGAAGCCTTAAGTGATCGAGGCATTCCTGTTTGTGCACATTTGGGTTTAACGCCTCAGTCTGTCAATAAGTTAGGCGGCTATCGCGTTCAAGGCAAGGAAGCTGAAAAAGCTAACGCCATGATTAATACTGCGCGCGCCCTTGAAGAGGCCGGTGCCGATATGATCTTACTTGAGTGCGTACCCACCTCACTCGCTGAGCTCATTACCAAGAAAGTTAGTGTCCCTGTCATCGGAATTGGTGCGGGGAATGTTACCGATGGTCAGGTCTTGGTGATGCATGATCTCCTTGGAATTACTTCCGGACATAAGCCTAAGTTCGTAAAAAACTTCATGCAAGGCGCCGGTTCAGTGCAACAGGCCTTCGAGCACTACGACCAAGCGGTTAAGTCCGGCGAATTCCCTTCTGCCGATTATAGTTTTGCAGGCTAAACGAGACTCAAGCATGATCACCGTTAACAGTATTATTGCACTACGAAAAGTTATCAAAGAAGCTAGACAAGCCGGTAAAGTAATCGGCTTTGTACCCACTATGGGCAATCTTCATGAAGGCCATCTCAGTCTTATCGATCGTGCCCGCCAAGAAGCAGACTTAGTTGTCAGCAGTATCTTTGTAAATCCTATGCAGTTTGGTGAGAACGAGGATCTTGATGCCTACCCTAGAACACTTGAAGATGATAGTAAGCACTTACGTAGTAGATATTGTGATGTCTTGTTCGCACCACCTGTTAGCGAGATCTATCCAAACGGCTTAGCTGAAGAAACCAGAGTGGATGTGCCTGCTCTCGGAGATTATCACTGCGGCGCCAGTCGTTCCGGTCACTTCATTGGTGTCGCCACCGTCGTCACCAAGCTATTTAATATGGTGCAACCAGATATTGCAGTATTTGGTGAAAAAGACTTCCAACAATTAGCGATTATTCGCAAGATGGTTTCCGACCTTTGTATGCCTGTTTCTATCATTGGCGTCCCAACATCTCGGGAAGAGTCAGGTCTAGCCCGCAGCTCTCGCAATGGTTACCTTAGCCAGCAAGAAAAGCAAACTGCCGCTAAGATTTACCAGCTATTGCAACATTGTGCTGCGCAGCTTCAGGCTGGCGAACGGGATATCACTGCATTATGCGAGGACGCCAAATCACACTTGGTTAAAAATGGCTTTAAACCCGATTACTTCAATATAGCCAAGCCCACAACACTTGCTCCTTCACAAGAAACAGATACAGCTTTCGTAATTTTATTAGCCGCGTATTTGGGCTCAACCCGTTTAATTGATAATATAACGGTGAATCTTTAACCATCGATATTGAGTAACACTATGACATTGGATGTATTACCTAGTTACCAAGCATTAAAGGATCATGCCAAATTCATTACTAAGCTTCATGTAAAAGACCTATTTGAAGGTGATCCTAAGCGCTTTGATCGCTACTCCTTTCAGGCACCACATGTCTTTTATGATTATTCAAAAAACCGTGTCACCGAGGAAACGATTTCGCTCTTATCTCAGCTCACTGCTGAAGCAGGGCTTGAAGCAAAGGTTAAGGCCTTGTTTTGTGGCACAGGAGAGAATGGAGACTTACTGAACAACACAGAGGACAGAGGCGTCTTACATACGGCCTTACGACTTCCAAAGTCTAGCCTGACTCAAACTACTAGCTATTCGCCTAGCCAAGATATATTGGATGAAATCCTTGAATGTCGAATTCAAATTCAAGAATTCGTTGATAAAATACACCAACAGGAAGTTCTTGGTTACACCGGAAAACCCATTGATACTCTCGTTAGTATCGGCATTGGGGGCTCTTATCTAGGCCCCAAAACAGTTACCGAAGCACTATCACCCATCGCCAAAGAAGGCCTGAGTTGTCACTATATTGCTAACGTAGACAGTAGCGATAGCCACCAAGTGCTCTCTCAGATCGTACCTGAATCCACCATTTTCCTGATTCAGTCTAAGTCCTTCGGTACACAGGAAACACTTACAAATGCTCAAACTGTAAAGAACTTTCTACTAGAGCACGGAATGCTTCAAGAAGACCTTGGCATGCATCTCTATGCTGTGAGCAGTAATATCGAAGCTGCGATAGCCTTTGGAGTTAAGGAAGAAAATATCTTCCCTATGTGGGACTGGGTAGGAGGGCGCTATTCACTCTGGTCTGCAATTGGTCTTCCAATCGCATTTATGATTGGCAATGAGCACTTCGAAGCCTTGCTACAAGGCGCACACGAAATGGATGAGCATTTTATCTCAGCTCCCTTTGAGCAGAATATGCCAAGCCTGATGGCAATGCTAGGCATTTGGTACCACAGTTTCTTTGGCGCCGACTCACATGCCGTAATGCCTTATGATCAGTATCTGAGCTTTCTTCCTGATCACCTCCAGCAATTAGATATGGAGAGTAACGGCAAACACGTATCTACAAAAGGTAAAGCTCTTACTTACCATACAGGCCCTATAATATGGGGGGGTACTGGAACTAACGGCCAACATGCTTTCCACCAGTTATTGCATCAGGGCACTAAACTAATCCCATGTGACTTCATTGCTACGCTTGATACGCATCACCCATCAGGCTCTCATCATAAGATGTTATTGGCTAACTGCCTGAGCCAAACTCAAGCCTTGATGCAGGGGCGTAGTGAAAGGCAGGCTTTTCAAGAATTATTAAATAGGGGTTACGACGAACCCAAAGCCAAACTCATAGCCAAGCATATGGAGCACAAAGGTAATCAACCCAGTAATACCTTTCTTATTGAGAAAACGCTGCCAAAGAGCGTCGGTGCCCTAATTGCCGCCTACGAACATAAAGTTTTCGTTCAGGGTGTAATATGGGAGCTTAATTCTTTTGATCAGTGGGGAGTAGAGTTAGGTAAAAAGCTAGGTAACGAAGTACTCAAACAACTGGAAGACGCTGATTCCAACATTGCTGCAGATTCTTCTACTGCCGGTTTAATCGCTGAATACCACCGATTTCATGAAAACAAATAAGCTTAAGGCTTGAGAATAGCAGCAACTGAACTTGGATCAATTCGCCATACCTTTTGCTTCGCTTCGATTTCTACTTGCTTAAGCTGCCATAAGACTTGGTAGCTTAAGCCAGTTTTGCTATCGATATCATCCGGTGCTAACTCAGCCATCGGCCATAGAACAAAGCCATTGTAGTATAGCTCCGGCCTCGGGAGCTCAACTCCATCATGAAAACCTGTCAGTTGCCCGTAACTGACCACATCAATATCTAGCGTTCTTGGTGCAAAGTGTTTATCTCCGCGCAGGCGGCCGTGGCTATCTTCAATTGTTTTTAATGCCTTTATAACCTTGGGCAAGCTTAGCTCTGTTTCGATTGATACCGCCATGTTATAGAAACACGCACCGTCAAAACCAACCGGCTCACTTTCATAAATTGAAGACAAAGATAAGTCACCAAAGGTCCGTTTCAGGCTGCTCAGGCCCGAGCGAAAGTTCTGATCACGTTCAACATTTGAGCCCAGATTCAAGAATACCTTAGGCATGGCTATGCTGCTCTCGTGTTCGCTTCACTCTAACGCCAACTGATCTTGTGTTTGGAACTGCGCCAGGCTTACTTATTTTTAGTTCTATCGCGCTAATTGCAAAGCTATTAAATAGCGATGCGGCTATTTTGTCTGCTAGATACTCCAATAACTGATGGTGTTTGGCTAAGGTAATGCGCTCAATCTCCTGGCAAACCGCCACATAATCAATAGCATCTTCTATGGCATCTGATTCTGCTGCGGCTGAAAAGTCACACACTAGAGCAAGGTCAAACAACAATGTTTGCTTGATCTGCTTTTCCCATTCGAACACACCTATTGAGGCGTCAATTTCGAGCTTTTCAATTAATACCTCAGAGTAATCTTGAGCCATCAAATTAACCTATTGTCAGGATTAAAATCTAGCCTAGTGCAGGCAGCGTATCTAGTGGCCAACGTGCTTGTACTGCAAACTCATGATTTGAGCCCTGGCCTGCCTGCAAGCGCTGATAGCCGGCATAAGCGATCATTGCACCATTATCCGTACAAAACTCCGGACGAGCATAAGAAACCCTGGCACCCAGTTTTTTTACCATTGGCTCCAGAGTCTGTCGGAGATGCGTATTGGCACTCACACCGCCTGCAATAACGAGCGTTTTCATCCCTGTTTGTTCAAGGGCTCGTTTACATTTAATTCTAAGCGTATCAACAACTGCCTCTTCAAATGCTAGCGCGATCCTTGCCTGATCATCTTTATCCAACTCTTTCTTAGCACGGACATCATTTACCGTGTTCAAGGTAAAAGTTTTCAGGCCACTAAAACTAAAATCCAGTCCTGGCCGATCTGTCATTGGACGGGGAAATCGATAAGGTGTTCCACCAAGCTCTGTTCGGGCATATTCAGCCAGTTTCGCAATTCGGGGACCTCCCGGGTAATCGAGCCCTAACATTTTCGCCGCTTTATCAAAGGCTTCACCTGCCGCATCATCTAATGACTCACCCAGAATTTCATATTCACCAATAGACTGCACTGAAACCAATTGAGTATGGCCACCCGATACAAGTAAACCAATAAAGGGGAATTCCGGTGGACTATCTTCTAGCATCGGCGCCAGTAAGTGTCCTTCCATGTGGTGTACACCGATAATGGGGATATCAAGCGCCATCGCTAAGGCATTCGCAATGGAAGCACCGACCATCAGCGCTCCTACTAATCCCGGCCCTGCAGTATAGGCAATCGCATCAATATCGCCCTTCTCTAGCCCAGCTTCTTTGAGAATAGCGTCTATTAAAGGAATGGTTTTTCTTACATGATCTCTAGAAGCTAATTCCGGGACAACACCACCATAGTCCGCATGCATCTCTACTTGGGAATATAACTGGTGTGCAAGCAAACCTTTCTCACTATGATATAAAGCAACACCGGTCTCATCGCAAGATGACTCAATACCTAAAACAATCATTAAGAATCTCGTGTAGTTGGAAAGTCGTCAATCTTTAGCTAGCAGTAGAAGAAAGCCCTGCTTACGTAACAAGTCTTGCTCTAACTCCAAGATCGACGTATTTAAGGGATTTGCCTCAAACCAGCCTTTCCCCATACTAAGGGATAAGCACTCGTCCTGAGCCCTTAGGGTGAAATCCGTTTCAGCTTGATTACGTTCTGCTGTCAGCGCAACCGCCAGTCTGAATATTGTGCACAGGCGCTTCAGTGTTTGCGTTTCCTGTTTACTCATTCCAATAAAAGGCTCATCACTAAATTTCCGTCTGTGAGTACGTACTATCACAGAAAGGTGCAGCTGAGTTAATCTCGAGAAACCTGGTAGGTCAGAGTGATAAACGAGATAAGCACCATGCCGGTGGTATTGTGCATGAGCAATAGAGTGCCCAACCTCAAAAACCCGGCTTGCCCAACGTAGTAGATTTTCACATTGCGGTAAGGCTATATCCCAATACGAAGCAATTTGCTTGTATGCATGAAGCGCTGTTTTCTCTACTCTTTCAGCGTGTTCAACATCAATAGCATAGCGAGCCTGCATCGATTGAAGTGAACGTTCTCTGACATCCTCATGCTGAATCCGGCCTAGTATGTCATACAGCAAACCTTCCCTAAGCGCGCCCGATGTGAACTCCATTTCTTTGATGCCCAGTACCTTAAAGCATGAGTAGAGTATGGAAAAGCCGGCTGCAAAGATCGATGCACGCTCAGATTTCACACCTAGTTTAACTAAGTCCTCACAATGTCCGAGAGTAATCATCAGGCCTTTTAGTTCTTTCAAAGCTTTTAATGTAATCGTTTCTTCAGCTAAACCAAGATGACGCAAAGCATTTAGAATAGCCTTAATTGAACCCGAAGCACCCACTGTATGCTGCCATCCAAGCGACTTATATTGTTCCTTTATGCTGAATAATTCTCTGGATGCGTGCTTGATTGCTTTATTAAATCCTTGCTCAGTTAGCTCACCACCAGGAAAATATTTTTCTCTGAAAGAAACGCAGCCCATATGCATACTTTCTAAGGCTTTTGCCTCAAAGCGTTCACCAATTATCAATTCGGTGCTACCACCACCGATATCGATAACCAGGCGATTGCCTTTATCATCAGCCAGGGTATGAGCAACACCAAGATAAATTAGACGCGCTTCTTCTCTGCCAGAAATTATTTCTATTGGGTGACCTGTTACACGCTCGGCATCACGCAGAAAGTCAGTTTTCTTTTTGGCTGCTCTTAAAGCATTTGTACCCACGATCTGCACAGATGCAGAGTCAAAGCTCTTGATCCGCTGGGAGAAGCGCTTCAAGCACTCAATTGCCCTGATATGGGCTTCTGGAGTTATTTCTCCATTTTCGTCGAGACCTGCCGCTAGCTGGACCTTTTCACCAAACTTATCAACGACTCTAATCTCGCCATGAGAAATTTTTGCGACAACCATGTGAAAACTGTTTGAGCCCAAATCTATCGCTGCAATGTGGTCTGAGCAGCTATTTGGCTCTGCTTTCGTATCATTGTGAGTTAACACGTCCTTGAAATCCTCTGATAAGGCTATATATTACTCGTTACGATTTTTCATTTCTTAAGAGATAGCTGTATTGTAACGCATCAAATGCTTTCAGGCTTCTCTAAATCTTTTATTGGAATCAAAACATGAGTGATAACATCATCAATGTAAGTGACGCAACTTTCGAAACGGAAGTTTTAAATTCTGACATCCCTGTACTTGTCGATTACTGGGCGGAGTGGTGCGGCCCTTGTAAAATGATCGCCCCTGTCCTTGAGGAAATTGCTGACGACTATGCTGGCAAGATCAAAATATGTAAGTTAAATATTGATGAGAATGAGCAAACCCCACCTAAATTCAATATTCGTGGCATTCCAACCTTGATGCTATTCAAGAATGGTAATGTTGATGCAACGAAGGTAGGCGCGCTATCAAAATCTCAGTTGACAGCTTTTGTTGACAGCAACTTGTAAGCCCACTAGTTTACGCTTTGCATAGGTGGCACTCTTCTTGGGTGCCACATCGCTACTCTCCTATCAGATTTAGATCTCATGACACTGCAAATTGATGGCGGTATTCTTGCCGGTGGCCTTTCCACTCGTATGGATGGCAAGGACAAGGGACTGCAACTCTATCGACAAAAACCAATGGCCCAGTCTGTTTTTGACTCGCTTCAGCCTTATGTTCGTCGCGTGTTAATCAACTGCAACCGCAATCAAACTCAATATCAAGAAATCAGTCCTCTTGTGTGTTCTGACTCAATCGAAGGCTTCCAAGGTCCTTTGGCAGGACTACACAGCTTGATGTTGAACACTGATGCTGATTATTTGCTTGTCAGCCCCTGTGATACACCCTGCCTTGGACAAGAGTATGGTCAAAAGATGCTCAATATCTTGTACCAAAAACAAGAGCTGTTCCCTGGTCAGCCTTTGATAATCGCATCGAGAGATGAAAACAGAAGCCACCCTCTTCACTTATGCATTTCTACTCAGTTTGTTGATAGCTTGGAAGATGCAATCGTAAACAGGCAAAACCGCGTAATGAAGTGGGTTAAAGATAACGGTGCTATCTGGGTTGATTTCTCAACATCAAGAAATGCTGAAGCCAGTAGCTTTATGAACTTCAATACACTTGAAGAGCTATCTTCTTCTCAAGGCTATTAGCTCTCTCATCAAGAATAAGAAGCTCGGCTGCTTGGGATTAATGCTGAAGTATCTGACTTAAGAATAGTTGTAAGCGGTCAGTTTCTGGGTTTGTAAAGAATTCCTCTGGTGTATTTTGCTCAACAATTTCACCACCATCCATAAATATTACTCTGTCCGCTACACGCTTAGCAAAGCCCATTTCATGAGTAACACAGAGCATCGTCATACCTTCATCAGCTAGCTCAACCATGACATCGAGTACTTCTTTAATCATTTCCGGATCAAGAGCAGAGGTTGGTTCATCGAACAGCATGATTTGAGGTGACATACAAAGAGATCGTGCAATCGCTACACGTTGTTGCTGACCACCCGATAACTGACCCGGGTACTTAAGTGCTTGGTCTGGAATCTTCACTCGCTCCAGATACTTCATTGCAATCGCTTCGGCTTCCTCTTTGGGTTTTTTCTGTACCCAAATTGGCCCAAGCGTCAGGTTTTCTAAAATGCTCAAATGGGGAAACAGATTGAAGTGCTGAAAAACCATACCGACTTCACGACGGATCGCTTCGATATTCTTAACGTCTTCGATCATCTCAACACCATTCACAACCAAAGACCCTCTTTGAAACTCTTCCAGTCGGTTGATACAACGAATCATCGTCGATTTACCTGAACCAGATGGTCCACAGATAACAATTCGTTCACCCTTTTTGACACTTAAGTTTATATCTTTGAGCACATGGAAATTGCCATACCATTTATTCAGATCTTTAATTTCAATAACGTTATCTTTACTGCCCAGAACCTCAGAGTTTTGGCTTTTTACATCTGTTTTCATCATTAATCTCCGTAGTAGACAGCGCTATTTATTATTATGGCTGGTATCCAGCTTGCGTTCGATATTACTGCTGATCATTGACATACCAAAGCAGCAACACCAAAAGACCATAGCGACAAATAAGTAGCCTTCCGTTGCATGTCCCCCTAACCAGTTTGAGTTATTCAAAGCAGTTTGAGTGGTACTGAGCATTTCAAATATACCGATGATCAAAAGGAAGGTAGTATTTTTGAATAGCATAACGAAGGTAGCAAGAATATTGGGCATCGATACTTTGATCACCTGGGGCAATATAATCAGCAAAGTTTTCTGCCAATAACTTAGGCCAAGCGAGTCAGCGGCTTCGTATTGCCCTTGGGGAATTGCTTGAAAGCCACCCCTAAATACTTCTGCCATATAGCCCGACATAAATAGAATCAGAACAATCCACACCCTAAGTAATTTATCTACGCTGGTGCCTTCAGGAAAAAATAATGGCAGCATTACCGAGCCCATAAAAAATAGGGCTAAAACCGGGGTTCCCCTAAAAAACTCGATCAACAAAATACAGACACTACGTATAAAAGGCATCTCCGATCGTCGACCTAGGGCCCATAAAAAGCTCAACGGAAAAGCAATAATAATACTCGCTGACGCCAAAAAGATATTCAGTGCAAAGCCACCCCATAAGTCAGTACTTACTGTCATCAAACCAAACAGGCTACCGTCCAGAAATGTCGCACAGACAAATGGAAATAACAAAAATACCGGGACGCCAATCTTATTCCGAAGATCTTTTGGCAAGACATAAGGCAAAGCAATGACAGCAGCGAGACTCAATAAAGCAAGATTCACTCGCCACAGTTCTGAGCTGGGGTAACTGCCATACATAAATTGTTGCATCCAGGCAGAAACAAATACCCAACACGCGCCTTCTTTAGAGCAAGCTTCCTGGCTGTCACCACTCCAGTCGGCTGAAAAAATCAGCCAATCCAGCATGCCAGGAACAACGGAGAATAAAATTGCTAGGATAATAATAGTAGCTGTTGAATCGAAGATATTAGAAAAAAGGTTTTCTTTAATCCAGCCAATGACACCAACTGTATCCTTGGGTGCCGGTTTATCAGGCAGCGCTTTAAACTCTCTCATCATTTACTTCCTTTCCACCAAAGCGACTTTCGAATTGAATCGATTCATAACAAAGGAAATACACATGTTTATGACAAAATAGACCGCCATTGTCATAAATACGATTTCTATCGCTTGTCCCGTCTGATTGAGTGTGGTGCCGACAAAGACAGTAAACAAATCCGGGTAACCAATAGCTGTAGCCAGCGTCGAGTTTTTCACCAAGCTTTGATATTCACTATTTAGCAAAGGCGTGATGACTCTCATCGCCTGGGGCACGACGATCAGTGACATAATCTTTCGCTCACTTAAGCCAACACTACGTGCGGCTTCAGTTTGTCCATGCGGCACCGATTGAACACCCGCTCGAACAGCTTCTGCAATGAATGCACCGGTATAAATACTTAAAGCTAAAACCAAAGCCATTAGTTCCGGGATTATTGAGGTTCCACCGCTGATATTGAAGCGCCCAAGCTCTGGGTATTCCAAGTGAAAAGGAACACCCATTATTAGTGTTGTCAGTAGCGGCAGCCCAAAAAGAATACCCAGACTGACTGAAAATACAGGAAACTGCTCGCCCGTATCATCTTGCCTTCTATGCGCCCAGCGGCGAAGAAAGAATATGCCAGCAATCGCTATACACAATGAAGCGTATACAAACATTGAGCCTTGCTCATCAATCACACTTGGGATAAACAAGCCTCGAACATTTAGAAAAATCGATTCACCAACAGAAAAACTGTCACGCGCTCCGGGCAATGAAGCCAGTACAGCGAAATACCAGAAGAAGACTTGTAGTAATAATGGAATATTTCGAAATATTTCTACATAAATGACTGATAAGCGTCTGACTAACCAGTTGTGGGAGAAATAAGCGACCCCCATAACAAAGCCGATAATAGTTGCCAATACGATACCAATCATCGAAACCATAATCGTATTAAGCAAACCTACGATAAATGTTTTCCCGTAGGTATGTGTCGCATCGTAAGGAATCAAGGACATTAAGATATCGAAGCCTGCGGTAGTAAATAAAAAGCCGAAACCGCTTTTTATTCCTCGAGCTTCCATATTGGCGATTGCATTGGAAACAATCGAATAGAAAAAGTAGCCAAGTGCGAAAACCAGGATTAATTGATAAATAATCGCCCTGTTACGAGGGTTATTTATAAATGAACCCGACTTAAGCTTTAAGTGTTCGGACTCCGGATCTGAAGACATAATATGGCCTTACAAATTATTTCCAAAAGAATGCTGTTAGCTACCTATAAAGCGAGCCATTTTTTTACTCAGCTTCTAGACTTAGTAAGCGCTAACTTATTATTTGAGAATTTTCTAGCTACTGGATTAAACAGCCTGCTACTAAACAAGCTGTCTAATCTTATGCTTACAAGAAGCCAACCTGTATTATCGAACAGGTGGGGAATACAGAATACCACCTTTGTTCCACTGGGCATTCAAACCACGTGAAATTTTAAGAGGTGAGTCCATACCAACATTACGCTCAAACGACTCGCCGTAGTTACCTACCTGCTTAACGATGTTATAGGCCCAACCGGCTTCCAAACCAAGCTTCTCACCAGCATCACCCTCAGAACCCATCAAACGTTTTTGAGCCGGGTTACCTTCAGCTTTAGCCTGATCTACATTTGTACTGTTAACACCTAAGAATTCTGCTTCTATCAAGGCGTTCATTGTCCACTTAACGATATTGAACCAACCATCATCACCCTGTCTAACCACTGGGCCTAATGGTTCTTTTGAAATAACTTCAGGCAAAACCATTGCTGAAGAAGGGTCTTTTAGGCCGATACGAATCGAATATAATTGTGATTGATCAGAGGTTAATACGTCACAACGGCCGCTTTCAAAGCCTGCACGAGTCTGATCTGAAGTATCATATGTAACTGCTGTGTACTTCATACCATTTGCACGGAAGTAGTCAGCCATGTTCAATTCAGTGGTGGTACCTGCCTGAATACAGGCAGATGCTCCATCGAGCTCTAATGCACTTTTAACACCTAGCTTTTTGGATACCATAAAGCCTTGGCCATCGTAGTAGTTTACACCAGCAAAGTTCAAACCTAGTGATGTGTCACGTGTATGAGTCCAAGTAGTATTACGAGACAAAATATCTACCTCGCCACTTTTTAGTGCTTCAAAGCGTTCTTTTGCAGTGAGTGGGCGATAAGTTACTTTATCTGCATCGCCTAAAACCGCTGCAGCAACCGAACGACAAACATCTACATCCAGTCCGCTCCACTGCCCTTTCTCGTCTTTTTGTGAAAAGCCCGCTAAACCGACACTCACGCCACAACTTACCATACCTTTCTTTTTTACTGCATCAAGTGTTGAACTTGCATAACTTTGTTGTGCAGTTAACCCTACTGCCACGATCGCAATACCAGCGGTCAATTTATTAAGTTTCATTATCCTAACCCCTTTATATAGTTGTATTCTCCCGTGACAGCATTACACGGTAGCATTTGAGATTAACATAGATCCAAAGCAAGATTGAACTCCTATTTCCGGATCCATTGTTATAATCGATTAAATATCACGAGTTCGTTAATTTCTGGGCAAGCCTTTTAATTCTGCATAAGTATCCTGAATCATTTTTGCATCTGCACTGGCCCGATGACGCGCCAGACCTGCTAATTCAATAACTTTGTCGTGGACGGGTGTCCATTGTTCTCGTTCTTCCTGGCTAAGCAATGAGAGTAAAGATTCAATTCGAAAGGCTTGTATACATTCAGCTTTATCAAATAACTGACCCAGCCAGCACATGTCATTAGCCCAGCCATCTGAATATATGGTCTGACCTGCAAGGTTGTGGTTAAGCCACTGGGCAACGCTAACAATATCTCGCCCTTTTTCTTTTAATAGCTCTTGGGATATTCCATGAAGCGCTTCGGCGTCCCGGTTCTATTTCGTCCAATGAGCTAATGGTTTTATCAGGGTACAGCCCGTTTCTCCCTTACCTGAAATAAAACCTACTTCGATTGGATAAGAGCCCTTTCCTAAGCCTGAAGCTTCAATATCTATTATTGTTGGTAAACTCATAACTACCTTTCTAGTGTTGTTATGTATAGTCTAGTCGATACCCGTAAGAAAACGTTCACATATTCCTATAAAGGTTTCCGGTTTTTCTGCATGTAACCAGTGACTGGCTTTTGGAATGATTCGGACTTTTGCAAAGGGAAATAAGCTCACTACTTTTTCTTTATGGGCGGCCTGTATATAGTCTGATGCTTCGCCAGCAATGAAGAGCACTTCCCCTAAAAAAGGTTTTTCAGCATGCTGTCCATCCAGAATATGATGGTAATTTTGATGGATGGCGTTGAGATTTACTTTTAGATCGAAACCTCCACCGGGCTTGGCTTTTAGATTCTTTAGTAAAAATTGCCTCACCCCCTGCTCTGGAACAAATTCCGCTAGCAAAGAATCTGCTTCCTTTCGACTTACGATATCTGACTCTAGCAAAGCAAATAAACCAGCAAATATTTCATCGTGATGTCCCTCATACCGAACAGGCGATATATCGGCAACGATCACGGCCTTTATTCGTTTTTGCTGGTGCAGGGCTAGACTCATAGCGACTTTTCCACCCATGGAATGTCCAAGCACATATGCGATATCAATACCTTGATCATTCATATATTCGATCACATCTTCTGCCATAAGCTCATAGTTCATCTCTTCGCGATGAAACGAACGACCATGGTTTCTCAGGTCAATAGCATGGGTTTTAAACTTACTTGCCAAGGCCGTTGCAACACTGCCTAAATTATCTGACGAGCCAAACAGGCCGTGAAGGATCAATACGGGGAAACCTTCCCCTCTTATGCGCGAATATAGTTTAGTCATTGTATTTTTTTTAATCAGTTCACATTATCACCAAGAGCTCATGGCATATTCTCATATGTATCCTAATCTGACTAATTAAATGCTTTTCACTTCTAAACTGTGATACGTAGTAAGGTATATTTTTTAATGATTGTAGAGCTCCACCCTAAAGAAAATCGTCGTAACCGACGCGTCCCCGCCGCAGAACTCGTGGCACAAATCAAAACTAAACAAGGTCTATTTTCTAGCTGGCTTGATTTAGATGTTCTCGATTTCAATCTCCTTGGCCTTGCTCTGGCTGTACCCAGTGAACCAGAACTCGGAAGCAAGCTAAGTTTGCGCCTCGTTTTGAATATGGACATGGGGGAGCTAAAAGTTAATCAAATTGAGGCAAAGATTGTAAATAAGGTAAGGATGGATAATGACGATACTTCGTGGCGAGTCGGCTTGGTCTTTTCAAACCAGTCTAAGCAAAGCGGCGATAACCTTAGCCAACTAACACGCATTAGAGATATGCTTGAGAGAAATAACGCAATAAAGCAGCGTTTGAAAGCAGTTTAGTGTAATAAAAAAAGGCGCACTTCGCGCCTTTTCTTGAACCTCTTAATCTACTTAGCAAAAAAACATACTGTTCAGATAATTTGCTAGCTCAGAACAATTTTCTTTTTCATTTTCATTTTGTGGTACAAAAACTTCGTATTCCATAGTGGTTCCCCGTCAATAACACCGCTAGTATAAGTTTGTAATTCGTTTACTGTACAACTCCTAAAGGACAGTGTGTGTAATATATAGCAGACCGAATGCCTGTTCTTGACGATATGTGCCACCTTTTTGACTGACTGTAGCATTCCTAATTAACAGTAATTAATACACAGCTTTGGTTTAATTACTACAATAGGTATCTTTAGTCACGGTTAGGGAAAGGAAAGCTAAATGACAATTAAGTCTGGCAAGTCCCGGGTCAAAAACTTGTTCGTAAACTCCTCAACCGCGAAAGTATTGTGCGAATATCTTATTCAAAAAGGTATCAATAACGAGCTTTTGATTTCTACCTTGGCCTGTGAACTACACGAGCTTGAGTTAGCAGACTTCCGACTAAATATCTCTGCTTATCATGCGTTATGGTCTCTTGCGCTTTCCTATACCTCCGACGAGCGTCTTGGCCTTAAACTCGCTCAGAATCCCCATAATGAAGAAATGGGTTTAGTTGCACACATTTTCTTTAATAGCCCAACCCTCTATGAAGGACTTCAACAATACCAACGCTACTATTCTTTGGTTAATGAAGGCATGCATATTGAAATTCACAATGATGATAAGTTTACTTATCTGGAATATGTCTGTGACTACAATGAGGTTTACTGCTCAGCCGATATAGAGCATACACTTGCGTTGTCAGTATTACGGGTCCAAGACCATATTAATCGAAAGCTCGATTTGGAAGCCGTTCATTTTCAACACCCTGCACCGGGTGATATTTCTGAGTTTAAAAAAATATTCCGTTGCCCTCTTCGATTTAACCAGAGCCACAGCACACTCATTTTTAAGAAGTGTTATCTCAACTACAAGCTACCCAGGCGTAGCCCTTATCTTTATAAATTATTGATTAAACATATAGAGTCGCTTTCTAGAAAAATTCTACCCGCGATCAGCTTTACCGACTCGGTAAAGACTACCCTTGAAAGCCAGCTTTCCAAAGATAAGGTAGATGCTGAAAATATCGCAAAAAGAATGAATATGAGTCGACACACGCTATATCGACGTCTTAAATCAGAAGGAATTTCCTTTCATGACCTGCTTGATGAAGTGCGTGAAGAAAAGGCCTACGCATATTTAAATAAAGGCAAACATAGTCTAAGCGACATTGCTTTTTTGCTCGGCTTTTCTGAACTTAGCGCCTTTAGCCGTGCTTTTAAACGCTGGACCGGAATTTCTCCCGCAAAATATCTTAAATCTCGACCCCAGGAATAGTATACAAGCATGCTAAGACTTCTCTTTATCCTTCTGACTGCGCTGACACTTGATGCTTGTACAAGCTTGAGTCACTTAAAGGCACCAATCGCAAAGAAGCATGTTGAACAGAAGACTAAAACACCCGCTAGTGAAAATATCGAGGAATTATGCAAGTACACATCCCATAAAGGCATTTCCGAACTCATTTCAGTGAAAGGAGCCTACCTCACTTTTATATTCTTTCCCGGTAATGTCGAGTTTCGTCTTGAAAAAGAAAAATTCCCTCTACAAAAGCTTATCGGCAGCGAGTTCAAGGCTATTTATGAAGAACTGGTTCAAGGGCATGCTAAATGCCACAAACCAGCACCTCAGATCATAGGTTTACCACATTAAGTCATCAGGTATTTGATAATCTTTATACGGATCATCTTCTTCTATTTCTGTATCTTGCGGCTGTGACTTCTCCATGTGGTAGACAATCGCTGCCTCATCTCTCTCTATTATTTTAGTGGCCGCTGTTGCTGGTATTAAGATAAAACTTTCATCTAAATTGGCTATTGCTAACCTGCCTTTCAATAAATGAGTTTGTTGCTGTTCTGATATATAGACCTTTTTGATCTTTTTATCGACAGCAAATTGAAATCCAATATCGTCACCTTCACTAGGTACGGTGTTCATTTCAATTAATTGTTTTACCTGAGCCTTAATTGCTTTTCGATTCTGCTCTTCCAGCTTCGCCTGATTCAGTGCTTTGTCTCTTTCAGCTTTTTCTTTTTTCTGCTGAGCTATTCGCGCTTCGGCTTCGTTTTGTACTGCTTGGCCTTTTGGAGTTTGCTTACGTTGAACACGTTTCTCTTTTTGAATATTTTTTGCTTTTTTCTTATCTACCAGGCCAGCACCTAATAGTTGCTCTTGTAATGACTTTGCCATCAAACCCTCTCTTGAACGATGTTTAGATGTTACTTCGAATAAGATAAATACTATCATAATTCGCTCTAAACCTAGATTTCTAGCATGATTTTGAATGCGCCTTTGCAAATAAAACATACAATTTACGACCCCTAAACTTTACAATGTAAATATTGCTGGGTAAAGTACACTTACACTGTAAAGTTTAGATACTTTGTTAGTACTAGTATTTTCTTGGCATTTTATATAAACGTGGAGAACTTAAAACAATGAAACACTATGATGCAGTAGTGATTGGCGCAGGAAATGGCGGACTAACCGCTGCCGCGACACTGCAAAAGAATGGATGTAACACCTTACTTGTTGAGCGCCATAATGTTCCGGGTGGATGCGGTACATCTTTCGTCCGCGGAGATTTCGAATTTGAAGTCGCTTTGCATCAGTTAAGTGGCGTTGGGACAGAAGACAGACCTTTCCTTATGAGAAAAATGTTCAAGGATTTGGATGTACTCGATAAAGTTGAACTGGTTCAGGAAGAGGAGCTATATCGATTAATTGTCCCAGGGAAACAAGATATTACACTTCCCGCGAGTTGGTCAGGCATTCAAAAAGTTCTAAAACAAAATTTTCCTGATGACAGTGATGCTATCAC
>NZ_LWEY01000070.1:0-726 GCF_001634935.1 Oleiphilus sp. HI0043
TCGCCTTGCTGCAAAGTGATTTCTTTCTTAAACAAATAGACAGAACGGGGCATATGNATTGCTGACGTCACTAACGCAAATTTGGCACCGTTTATAAATTTAACCCAATGCCTGGCCTCTTCTGCCGTATCCTTTACCTCTTCAGCCAAATAAATATCGCTCTCGGGTACTCCAAGGGCTATCGCCACTCGTGATGCCGCTTTAGCATGAGATTCAATATCATCCCCATGATAGCCAGAAAGTAATAACTTTGACCCGGGATTTGCTCTGTAAATCATCAAGCCTTCAGTCAACCGACTTAATGAGGTTCCGCTCAATAGACTGCTTAAAGGTCGCTCATTCGCTGTTGAATGCCCGCCACCTAACACTAAAACAAAATCTACGGGCTGGCCTTGGTAGGCGGGATACTGTGACTCAAGAGGCCTGATCAAAGCATCCGTCACCGGTGAAAGGCTCAAAATAAATAAAGCAGTAATACTGAATAAACTGAGTATTCTGCCTAGCTTTACATAACGCTTTCGATAGAAAAAACCTGCTAACAGTAAACCGATCAAGATAAGCGGTACCGACATTAACGACATACCTAGCAGCTTTTTTAGGCCGAACAAGATATCCATCAGTTTGCGCTAACAACCTCAAAGTCTGCAAGAATATAAAGTTCACCTGAAGCGTCCAACACTTTCACCTGCCAAGCACCCAGCATATGTTTATCAATAAACTTACTTG
>NZ_LWEY01000071.1:0-811 GCF_001634935.1 Oleiphilus sp. HI0043
GAATAAGTCTGGCTGTTTAGCCAAGTTTGCAGCGATTGCTGAAGATAGTGTGCATCCGGTTCCATGAGTATTATTTGTTGCAATGCGTTTGTGCGAGAATGAATTCATTGCCTTATTGGTCTGCAGGTAGTCGGTAACGATTTCGCCATTTACATGACCTCCTTTAAGTAGAACGCTACATGCAAATAACTCAGATAATAATAAGGCCTTATTCTGAGTGCATAAATTTTCAGTGTCTTTTCCTTTAAATTGGAGCAGGTAGTTTGCTTCCATAAGGTTGGGTGTTATTAGAGTGGCCAAAGGAAACAAGTTCTCAACCAGGGCTGTTCTTGCGGCTTCTTCTAGAAGCATTACGCCTGAACTGGAAGTAAGGACTGGGTCGATTACTATAGGTGTACTTGTGTTGTTGGAAAGGCATTCTACGACCTCGTTAATAATTTCACTTGAATACAGCATTCCTATCTTTATAGCTTTAAAGTTTATGTCGCTGATGACTGTTTGTAGCTGATCCTTCACAACTTTCGCTGGTAGTGGATAGGTGGCCTTAACTCCCTTTGAGTTTTGAGCTGTGACATTGGTGATGACTGATGCTCCATAGACATTTAAGGCAGTAAATGTTTTGATATCTGCTTGTATGCCTGCACCGCCTGAAGAGTCAGAGCCGGCAATTGTTAGTACATTTGGTGTATACTTCATATAAAGAAGGTCACTTGTAGTTTTGTTCCATGTTGTGTTGCTTAGGTTGAACAACATTTAGATGTTACCAAAGTTTATTATGCCCTACCTTTTCCTTTCCTTGCTTCTTTTATTT
>NZ_LWEY01000072.1:0-1287 GCF_001634935.1 Oleiphilus sp. HI0043
ATGGTGCGAGGTATACGGCTGACGACTTTATCTTCTGGTACTGCGTGACCGCCTTCTTCAATCCTTTGCTGTATTCGTGCTTTGTTAAGTTCGGGGGTTGAAAGATGAACGAAGACGATAATTACTTCGTAACCGTGAGCTTTGGCTTTTCCTACAAAGTCGATTTTGGAGGGATGAGAGAAAACGGTTTCAAAACAGAAACTACGTCCTTCTTCCAAGAGCTCATTCCTGAGCCGCTCAGCGATGGCTGCGGCTTGATAGCTATGCGCTTCAGGCGCATCGGGGAATACTTGGCGAGCGATATTATCGGCGTTAACGAAGGGTAGATCACGAGGTTGTAGCTGCGTTCTATAAAAGGTAGATTTTCCTGCGCCATTTCCTCCGGCGAGCAGCCACAGCTGTTTTGATTCTTTATTCAATTTATACTCTAGATTCTATAAATACGCCATTTTCAAAATAGCCGGTGGTGACATTACCTTGTTGGTCGATTCTTTCAAGCATGCCCTTATCAGTACTTGAGGCCTGAAAGGCATAATTGGTAGTGGTGATGTTTCTCATCAAAGAACCTGAGTCGCGTTGTTGTTCCAGGTTGCTGAATATATCGTCAGCATCAATGTCGACATTATGCGTTTCTTCTACATTGATTTTTGCAAGACCACTGTTTACTTTAATGAGTGTTTCAGGGTCTACGACACCAGAAACCCCGCGGCCTATTTCTGCCCAATATTCTATCTGTTCAGCCACTGAGCGCTTGTTAAGTTCACCACTTAACTTGGCTTGTTTCATAAGTTCACTTTCTAAACGGATAGGGGAATTGGATTTAGCCATCAAAGAATCTCCAAACTGAGGTTGATATCTGGATTGTAGCGGATTGCTACGCTTAAAGCTAATGTTTGTAGTGAATCGCTACAGATTCTTTTAGGCTCGCATGATTTGCTGTACTTAAGGTAAACTCACATTCACTATGACCCGTATTTTTGTATTCTTACTTATGTTTTCATTCTCCCAGATGTCCTCAGGATTTACCTACACCATTGAGCTGACAGAACGAAGCTTGCAAGAAAAGATTGAGGCGATGATGCCCTTAGAAAAGAAACAGTACTTCTTTACTGTTCGCTTGTCCGAGCCAAAAGTGGAGTTAATCAACGTCAGTAATGAAGTTGGCTTTTTTATGCATGTTGATGTCATCGCACCAGGCGGCTTTAAAGGTGGTGGCAGAGGTAAAATCGCCGGTACCCTCCGCTACCAGCAGGATAGCGGGGAATTTTATTTAGACTCACCTCGACT
>NZ_LWEY01000073.1:0-858 GCF_001634935.1 Oleiphilus sp. HI0043
CCAAACTCTGCTGTTAAGCGCAACCTATCCAAAACAGATTCAATCGATCGCAGCGCAATATCTCACCGATCCGGTCATGGTAAAGGTTGAGTCAACACATAGTGACAGCAGTATTGAGCAACACTTCTATGAACTCCCAGATCAAGATGAGCGAATTGATGCAGTTCATCGTATTCTCATGCAGTATCAACCACCATCAACGGTGATTTTCTGCAATACCAAACGAGAAACCCAAGACCTGGCAGATGCCTTACATGATAGAAACTTCAGCGCCATTGCGATACATGGTGATATGGAACAGCGCGATCGAGACCAAACTCTTGTTAGATTCTCTAATCAAAGCGCCTCAATTCTGGTCGCAACGGATGTCGCGGCCCGCGGTCTCGATATTAAAGATCTAGATGCTGTCATAAACTTTCACATAGCACGCGACTCCGAAGTCCATGTTCATCGCGTTGGCAGAACAGGCCGTGCAGGTAGTAAGGGTTTGGCATTTACACTCTACGCAGAAAAAGAACGCTATCGCATAGATAGATTAGAACAGTACCTGAACAAAGAAATAGTGGCAGAAGCACTTCCTTCAGCAGACGTCCTTGCCAAAAAGCCTTTTTACCCACCAATGAAAACAATTCAAATTGACGGTGGAAAGAAACAGAAAGTCAGACCTGGCGACATATTGGGCGCACTGACAGGCGACAAGACGATAGAAGCAACATCGATAGGCAAGATTAATATCTTTGACTTCTCAGCCTATGTTGCGGTTGAACACAAAGTTAGTCGCAAAGCGCTTGAGAAAATTTCAAAAGGAAAACTAAAAGGTCGAAACTTTAGGGCTCGCTTTATTTAAGGCATTGGGAT
>NZ_LWEY01000074.1:0-760 GCF_001634935.1 Oleiphilus sp. HI0043
GAGTACTTTGATCGACAAACAAATTGAGCGAATATTCTTGAAACCAATATTGATAACCGCACGACTGACCGTTGTCACTGCAATATTACTAGGGTTGAAAGTTACTGCGTTAGCAACACGTATGATATTGGCAGTCAGGCTTACATCCTTAAGAATAACTTCTGCCAATTGGGCCCCAGAAGACTCATCAGAAGCCGTAACTTGGTCTAGCTCCTTAATTAAGGTTGAGAGAACAGCCGCCTCGCTTTTCTCGAGGGTACGCATCCAACCATGTAAACCTTTCATTCAATATTCCTAATTTGAGTTTAATACTCAGTCTAGCAAGGGATTCAGAAAAGAGTAGTGTTTGGAAGTGAGAGGGTATTTGAAAAAGCGTCTATGACGAAGCTCTTGAATAAGAGCGGGGAAACACAAACCAGATCAAGAGAATTATGACCTGGTTTTTTCAAGTAAAGCGAACTAACTTTTTTTAGATTTCTGAGCGTCTTTATAAGCAAAATAGCCAAAGCCACCTAGAAACACAACAGTACCCGCAACAACCAATAAACCCGCAATGATGGTCTCATCTATATACATAATAAAATCTCCTCTAGTTAATAAAGAAAATTTATCATGCTCTAGTGATTCAGCACATGACACACATCAATCGCTTGGCAACTATCCCTCAGCTAAGCCAAAGTTCCCCGAACTAAGCAGCAGCTTTTGTCTGTTGGGTTTTATTTCTTTGAGCAATGATAAACAAAGGCTTAGAAAGACAAGC
>NZ_LWEY01000075.1:0-854 GCF_001634935.1 Oleiphilus sp. HI0043
TCCTGGCCCCGCAAGTCTCTATTCAACCTACTGCTAGTATCATATCTAGCGAGCCTTCTATCCTTTAATACGCTTGCCACTCCAGAAAGTAAGCACGTTGCAATCACCCAGATTGTTGAGCACCCTGCCCTTGATGCAGTGAGAAAGGGCGTTAAGGATGTCCTCGCCGAGCATGACTGGAAAGACGGAGAAAATCTTAAGTGGGATTACCAAAGTGCACAAGGCGCACCGGCAACTGCAGCCCAAATAGCCAAAAAATTTGCAGGCGACAGGCCGGACGTATTTGTAGCTATCGCCACCCCTTCAGCCCAGGCTGCGGTTGCCTCTGCCAGAAATACCAACATAGTTTTTAGCGCAGTGACCGATCCTGTTGCAGCCAAACTGGTGAAGTCTTGGGAGCAACCGAGCAAAAACGTTACAGGCGTGTCGGACCTAACACCGATAAAACTGCATTTAGAGATGATTAAAGAGGTCCTCCCTGCCAGTAAGCAACTCGGTATTATCTACAACCCAGGAGAAGCTAATTCTGTTTCACTTCTCAAGCTAATCAAGCAACATGCTGAAGAGCTGAACCTTCAAGTAATTGAAGCAGTCTCCCCCAAGTCCTCGGATGTGCAAACTGCAGCTCGCTCATTACTCGGCAAGGTTGATGCAATTTACCTCCCTACAGACAACACAGTCATCTCTGCTATAGAAGGTATCATCAAAATTTCTGAGCAAGCAGACATTCCTGTTTTTGCCGGCGACACCGATAGTGTCGCTCGTGGCGCCATCGCGGCCTTAGGGTTTAACTACTATGAAGTGGGCCGACAGACAGGCAAGATCGTTGTGCAGATTCTTCAAGGCCAATCACC
>NZ_LWEY01000076.1:0-622 GCF_001634935.1 Oleiphilus sp. HI0043
GAAATCTCATCATCAAGGAATGATAGTAATTTCTCGCCAGGATTAATCAGGTCGACTTTCACACCTAAACCGGAAAAAATTGATGCATACTCGGAGCCAATAACACCGGCACCATAAATAACCATAGTGCGTGGAGTATGGCTAAGCTGCAATACCGAATCACTACAATAGATACGCTCATGCGTAAAATCAACGTTGGACGGACGATAGGGACTAGACCCGCTAGCTATGATCGCCTCTTTAAAATGAACAATATCTGCGGAACCATTTCCACGTATTTCTATACGATTATCATCTAGAAAGTAGGCCGACCCGTTGTACAAGTCTATTTTATTTCGCGCATAAAAACGGGTTCTTAGCTTAACCTGTTTACTGATTACCTTTTCTGCGTTCTTCAAGACTCTCGGAAAGGAAAACCATCTTGGCTCACCGATATCACGGAACATGGTATTGGTGTTAAAGGTAATAATCTGCTTAACGGCGTGTCGAAGTGCTTTGGAAGGTATTGTTCCAACATGAGCACAGTTCCCGCCAACTACGGGTTTATCTTCGATCACAGCGACCATTTTATGGCCTTTTGCAGCGTTTAACGCTGCCCCTTCACCTGCAGGGCCTGCGCCAA
>NZ_LWEY01000077.1:0-1575 GCF_001634935.1 Oleiphilus sp. HI0043
AAGAAAGTAAACGATACCTATGGGCATAAGGTAGGGGATCAAATTTTAGAAGAAAGTGCTCGACGGCTTCGTGAAAAAGTTGCCAATGAAAGTTTGTTATGCCGTTGGGGCGGTGATGAGTTCCTGATTGCCATTGAAGATTGTAGTAGTGAAAAAGCCATCTCACAGGCCTACGAGATAATTGAAATTTTATCTCATGAACNTCAATCAAATGAGGGGATATTGCCGGTTAGCGCGACGGTTGGGATTAGCTTATATCCCGAGCATGAGCGCTCTGAAAGCAGGTTGATTCAGTTTGCTGATACGGCAATGTATCACCAGAAAAAAACAAAACCCTCAAAAGTTTGTGTGTTCACACCAGAAATGGAAGCTAAACACCAATATGAGCTTGAACTGAAAAAAGGATTAAATGATGCGATTGATAAGGATCAGATGCGTCTTGTTTTTCAACCGATCGTATCAACAAATAATAGTAAGAACATCGCATTTGAAGCTTTATTGAGATGGGATTTTGAAGGTAAGAGCATCCCTCCTGATGAGTTCATCAAAATTGCTGAACAGTACGGTTCAATACATCGAATAGGCGTATGGGTTCTTAAAGAGTCGTGTAAAGTTGNGCTTGCGTGGCAAAGTCTGAGGCGGGTTTCAGTTTGTATTAATGTTTCAGTGATTCAATTAGAGGATTCTGACTTCTTGAGCATAGTTGATGAAGCTGTACAAGAAAGTGGTATTGACCCTTCGCTCATCTACTTGGAAATTACAGAATCAGTATTTGCCAAAGATACTGAAAAGATGATGGAGACCATTTCGGCTATACAGTCACGTGGTATCAAAGTTTCGATTGATGACTTTGGAACAGGATACTCTTCATTATCCGCTATGCAGGATTTAGCGGTAAATACGGTAAAAATTGATCGATCATTTATCACGAAGTTGGATACGAGTGGTTTTGCTATTGTGACAGCTGTTACGCATGCCGCGCGCTTGCTCAAGTTTGATGTTGTGGCTGAGGGGGTGGAAACTGAGGCTCAGTGTCGTAAACTCGTTGAGTTAGGCGTGGAAAAACTGCAGGGTTATTACTTTTCCAAACCTCTAGAGCAAGAATTTTTGCTCGACTACTTAGAGTCTGAAGTAAAGTCTCAGTGAGCCCAGTATTTGTGGCGCACATTTCAGAAAAAATAAGCGTGCTTCTGATACTATCTACAAAAAAACCGATAGCCTTGGCGCACTAATTAAACAATATTAAGGGATAATATGTCTGTAAATACCGCATTTGAAAATATGAGCGATCAACAACGTACCGAGATCGAAGCGGCCGCTTTTCGTCGACTGCTAAAACACTTTGACGACCACAAAGAAGTGCAAAATATCGACCTAATGATTCTGGCTGACTTCTGTCGTAACTGCTTAGCAAAATGGTACATGGCCGCTGGCGAAGAGCAAAGTGTTGAAATTGACTATGATCAGGCGCGTAAAGCCGTTTATGGTATGCCTTATTCTGAATGGAAAGAGAAGCATCAATTGAAGGCAACGCCTCAGCAGCTCGAAGCTTTTGAAGCGAAGCAGAAGTAAATC
>NZ_LWEY01000078.1:0-1049 GCF_001634935.1 Oleiphilus sp. HI0043
TTATAATATCTTACAAAAAATCTATTTTTCTTGAGATAACGTTTTATGACGACACATGACAATTCCTTGAATAACGCTGACCAATATGCGCAGCAGTGGATAAATGATCTGCGCAAGCGCAATAGCCTGCTTAACGGTACGTGGATAGTCACTCTTATCATGGCCTTGGCTTTCGGGCTCTCAGCATTTTATTTTTATCACCAGGGTCAAACTGCACTCCTGGACAGCGTCTTATCTAAGCAAGAAATAGGTAAGCTCGAACTTCAGCTTAAAAATCAGCAAGCCAAAATGTCTACGTCTGGACAATCTCTTGCTGAAACCAAAGCTGAGCACGAGCGTTTGACAAGAGAAAACCAGGCTCAGCAGGAAAAAATACAGGAGTCGGAGGGTGCGCTTGCGGTCAATCAGGATATTATCGACAACCTGAATTCACAACTCGCTTTGCTTAAAGAGGAAAACGAGGCCCTAGCAGCATCCTTGAGTCAGGTTAGGGCGTCTTTGTTGAGTGGCGCAAGCAATAGCGAAGTGCTGGCCGGAGAAAATTCAAGATTAAGCGATGAAATCAAGGTATTAAATAAGAAGTTAAAAGATAGAAAAGGCGCTTATCTTGCGGTTGTAAAACGTCAAAAAGAGACACGCTCAGAGATTGATTATCTTGCATCGAACAACGATAAACTCAATCAGGAGCTAGAGTCTAAGGAGCAGCGGATTACTTCGCTACAAACACAGATTTCACAGTTAAGCGCTTCGAAGACATCTTTGACGGAAGAACTTACCACTGTTAAAAGCGACTATAGCTTACTCGAAGATAAACTTGCTAGCCTTATGGCGCCGATAGGTCCAGCTAGTAACCCTACTGCTTCTAAACCAGCGTTAAGCAACACGCTAAGCGCGCCAAGCAATAGCGCCCAAGGAGCAAACGCTACGGCAAGTGGCTTTGATGGCTTGGAAGAAATTAAGATACAGAAGCCGCGTGTACTTATGCCAATTCCTTCTACTAGCGCCCCCGCCAAAGATAAGGCCACTGAAAAAGCTAAAGCTTCTACCTT